>DAOUQA010000151.1 GCA_030625905.1 Kiritimatiellales bacterium
GCGCCCGGGCGGCGGAAAGCCCGGTGAAGGACGACATCGTATTCCTCGGCTTCGTACCGCTCGGTTCGCTGCCGTTGCTCTATGGTGGATGCGACCTGATGGTCTATCCCTCGCTACACGAGGGTTTCGGGTTTCCGATCGTGGAGGCGCTGGCCTGCGGCGCACCGGTGGTCTGCTCAAATACTTCGTCGATGAAAGAGATTGCGGGCGATCTCCTCCCGACCTTTGATCCCGCCCACGCAAACGATCTTTTCGAATGCATTGAAAGCACGGTTTCAACGGGCTGGAGCGCGGCAAAACGCGCGCGCGGCATGGAATATGCTAGGTCTTTCGACTGGAGAGAGGCGGCGCGCGCAGTTATGAAGGTTTATACATCGGTATAACCTATTGAACAGCAGATGGTTGTCATGAAGAGGGGAAAAAGATTAGTCTGGTTGGTTATTCTGGCCAGTGTGTGCGTCACACTGGTTTCGTTGTACTATACCCGCCAAAACCAAATCCACCCCCTTGAGCTTACCGAGGAGGAGAAGCTTTGGCTGAAAAACCATGGCGACAACATCCGGTATGCCCCCCATCCCAATTCACCGCCGGTCGATTATGTGGACGAGGGGGGCAATCACCTTGGACTCACCTCCGACTATATCCACCTGATTGAAGAAAAGCTCGGCATTCAGTTTATCCGGGTGCAATGCAAAAGCTGGAAGGAGATCACTGAAAAGCTCAAGACGCACGAGATCGATATGGTCGGCTCCATCCAGAGAACGGCGGATCGGAAAGGTTTTTTGCAATTTACGCGACCCTACCAACGCATCACGACAGTGATCCTCGTTAACAAAGACAACCCGAAACACTACACCCTTGATAATATGCGCGGCATATCCATTGCCGTTGTGGATGGGTCGGCGACCTATGCCTACGCAAAGAAAAAGCACCCTGAGTATATCTTCGTTCCTGTGGCGAATGCAGAGAAGGGGACGGACTTCCTGGCGTTCAAGCAGGTGGATGCCATGATCACGGATATCGGGGTGGCATCCTATTATATCAACGAACGCGGCATCTCCAATCTACAGGTCGCAGGCGATGTTGATTTCCCCTGGAATCTTCGTCTGGCCTCCCGCCGGGACTGGCCGCTTCTGAATGCCATTCTGAACAAGACATTGGAAACCATCACGCCCAAAAAGCGGGCGGCGATCCGCGCCAAATGGATCGGCATGCGCAATACCACCATGGTTCCGACTGAACGCGTGTTCAGGATCATTGGCATACTGCTTCTGATTACGCTGCTAGCGGTGGGGTCGGTGATTTTCTGGAACCGGATCCTCAAGAAGCAGGTGCGCCACCGCACACACGAACTTGGGCGCGTCCGGCATAGCCATCAGCAAACATCGCGCGCGCTGGGCAAAAGCGAGGAGCGTTTCCGCGCGCTGGTGGAATCCTCGAACGACATGATCTGGGAGATGGATCAATTCGGGAACTACACCTACGTCAGTCCGCGCGTGCGCGAGATCCTTGGCTACGAGCCTCGGCAGATGGTTGGCCAAAGCTCGCTTTCGTTCATGACCCCGTCGGATTCATCGAAGCTCCTGCAAAAACTGCGCAACGCCACGGTCGACACCGCCATCGACTGCGAAACGAGCACCCATCTCCATAAAGAGGGTCGGCAGGTGATCCTTGAAACCAGCGGAATGGCCTTTGCGGACAACACCGGCCAGCTCGCCGGCCTCCGCGGGGTCTCGCACGACATCACCGGACGCCTCGAGGCCGAAACCGCACTGAAGGAAAGCGAGGAACGCTTCCGCAACCTCGTGGAAACCACGTCCGACTGGATCTGGGAAGTCGACGCCAAAGGCAACTACATCTATGCCAGCCCGCAAATAGGCGATCTGCTCGGCTATGCCCCCGCTGAATTGATCGGCAAGCGCCTCTCGGAAACCATGCCGGCGAAAGAGGCCGCCAGCATGGAGGCCCTTTTCGTGGATATTGCGGAACAAGGCGCACCGATCCACTCGCTTGTGAATATCAACCTGCACAAGGACGGTCGCGTTGTCGTGCTCGAAACCAGCGCCGTGCCCTTCTACGACAAGAATTGGAACATTCAGGGTTATCGCGGCATCGGCCGCGATATCACCGAACGCATGGCGGCCGAGAAGAAACTGGCTTTCGAGCGCAACCTGTTCCGCTCCTTCATGAAACACGTCCCGGATTTGATCTACTTCAAGGATGCCGACGGCCGCTTTATCGAGGTCAACGCCGCCAAGGCCAATGAAAGCAATCTGAGCCCCGAGGAGCTGGTTGGGAAAACCGATTTCGACTTCTTCCCTGCGGAACAGGCACAGCAAAAGTTCAATGACGAACTCGAGGTGATGCGTACCGAGAAGGCGATGCAAATAGAGGAATTTTGCACCACGTCCGATGGTGACCGGTGGTATCTCACCACCAAGATCCCGCGCTACGATGAACAGGGCGAGGTGGTTGGCACCTTCGGCACATCGAGGGACATTACCTACCGGAAACAGGCTGCGGAAGAGCTGCGCCGACTCCGTGCGCAACTTAGCAATATCATCGACTCCATGCCCTCGGTCCTGGTTGGCGTGGAGGTCGACGGCTGTGTCACCCAATGGAACCGGGGAGCGGAACAGGCTACCCGGGTCGGGGCATCCGAAGCCATCGGAAAGCCGCTGAAGGAGGTCTTCCCGCAGTTGTCCAAGGAAATGGTCAAGGTGGAGCGCGCCATCCGCGAACGCGCCACGCAGAAGGAAGAGCGTATCCCCGTCCGCGAAGACGGCCATACGCGCTACAACGACATCACGGTCTATCCCCTGCTCGAAAACGACGCCGAAGGTGCCGTCATCCGCGTGGACGATGCAACCGAACGCGTCCTGATCGAAGACAGCATCCGCAACATTGTGGAGGGAGTGGCCGCAGTGGGCCACCAGTTCTTCAACTCGATGGTGACCCAGCTGGCGAAATCGCTCGATGCCGATTTCGCCTACATCAGCGAATATAAAGGCGATGCCGATGATACCATGCGCACCATTGCGGTATCGGACGGCGGCAAGGTCGGCGAAAACTTCGACTATGCCCTGGACGGCACCCCCTGCAAGTGTGTGATGGAGGGGAATGAATGCGTCTGTGTTTCAGAGGTCCACGAACAATACCCGGATACCGAGCTACTCCGTTCCCGGGAGACCAAGACCTATATCGGCATTCCGCTGCTCGACTCGAAAGGACAGTCCAGGGGTTGCATGGTGGCTCTGTACAAGAACCCGATCGAACATCTGGAATTCGCCACATCCATCATGCAGGTGTTTGCCGGACGGACCGCCGCCGAGCTTGAGAGACTGCAAGCCACCAAGGAGTTGCTCACCCTGCGCAACTTGCTGAGCAATATCATCAACTCCATGCCGTCCATCCTCGTGGGGGTCGATTCCGAGGGCTGCGTAATGCAATGGAACCGCGAAGCCGAACGCATTACGGGAACCCCTGCCCAGCAGGCTCAGGGACAGCCGCTTGAAAGCGTCTTCCCAAGCATTGGAAGCGAAATGGATCGGATTGTCGAGGCCATCGGGAACCGCGAACTGCGGCACGACGAACGTATTCCGTGCACCATCGGGGGTGAACCGCGCTTCGCAGATGTCACCGTCTACCCGCTCGCCACCGACGGCGCCGACGGTGCCGTAGTCCGCGTTGACGACGTTACCGACCGCGTGCGCATTGAGGAAATGATGGTGCAGTCCGAAAAGATGATGTCGATCGGGGGACTTGCCGCCGGCATGGCGCACGAGATCAACAACCCGCTGGCTGGCATTCTCCAAAACCTGCAGGTGATGCGCAACCGCATCACGCACAGCACCGACCGCAACCTGAGCGCCGCCACGGATGCCGGAACATCGCTCGAAGCCATCCAGGCCTACATGCACGACCGAGGCCTGATCAAGATGATGGACTCCGTTACAGAGGCCGGGCGCCGCGCCGCCAAGATTGTCGACAACATGCTTAGTTTCAGCCGCAAGGATGAGGCGTATTTTGCGCCGAACGACCTACGGGAACTCCTGGAGCGCAGCATCGAACTGGCATCGAACGACTACAACCTGAAGAAGCGTTTCGATTTCCGCCATATCCAGATCGAGCGCGAATACGACGATACGCTCGATCCCATCCCATGCGAAGGCAGCCAGATCCAGCAAGTGATCCTCAACCTGCTCTCCAACAGCGCCCAGGCCATGGCGGAACTTACGGACGACTCGAAGCCACCGCAGATCACGCTACGCCTCAAGCGGGAAGCCGACATGGTCCTGATCGAGGTGGAGGACAACGGCCCCGGCATGGACGCCGAAACGCGCAAGCGTGCATTCGAGCCGTTTTTCACCACCAAGGAAGTCGGGTACGGTACCGGCCTAGGGTTGTCGGTATCCTATTTCATCATTACGGAAAACCACGGGGGAACCATGCGGGTCCGTTCTATTCCGGGCAGGGGCACCTGTTTCAGCGTCCGCATTCCGTTCGAACACCGGCAGGCCATGTGGGGTCTCCGACTCTGATTTTAGGGCTTGGGTTCTGTTTGCCGTTTATTGTATGGTTCGTTGCTTTATGAAGGATTCCAAATGAAAGATTTTTCAAACATACGTGTACTGGTGATCGACGACGAACCCGCCATCTGCCTAAGCCTGACCGCTTTTCTGGAGGACTACGGCTTCAAGGCCTCATCCGCCGAAAGCGCGGAAGAGGCGCTGGATCTAATGAAAAACAATCCCTACGACGTCTGCATTGTCGACCTGCGCCTGCCCGGCATGAGCGGGGAGGATCTGATCCTGCAGGCTCACGAACACCATCCCGACCAGCGACACATCATCTATACAGGCTCGATTTCCTACAACCTCTCCAGCAAACTGCAAGCACTGGGCATGCGGCCGGAACACGTTTTCCTTAAACCGATCCGAGTGCTTACCCTATTGGTCAAATGCATCAAGGCATTGGCGGCCGAGACCGAAGAAAATGCAGTCTGAACAACAACCCAAGGTATTTGACGAAGATCCATCGTAGCTGGATTAATCCCATGCCTCCCTCTATAGCCATTATCATGCGGGCAAAAAACGAAATGCCGCATGTGCATGCCGCGCTCGAAACGCTGCACCGGCAAACCTTCCGTGGTTTCGAACTGTTCGCCACCGACTCCGGCTCCACCGACGGAACCCTTGGAGAGTTGCGCAAGTACTGCGCCTCGGATCATCTGACGCAAATCCCCCCCGAAAACTATGTCCCCGGAAAAGTGCTCAACGAGGCCATCGCCCGAACCAGACATGAAATCATTGTCCTACTGAATGCCGACGC
>DAOUQA010000245.1 GCA_030625905.1 Kiritimatiellales bacterium
CCCTTGAGAAAAAATCGGAATGAAGAGCTCCGTTCGTTCAAGAAACCACACCTGCGCAGGTGTGAATTCACACTTGCGCAGGTGTGGTTTACGTGTGAACAAACCCACGCTTTGCACTTGTTTTTGAACCCGCCAGCCCCGAGCTTAAAAGGCTCATAGTTCCGTAGCTTTTCTGAACTGGCCGCCAAGATGGCGGCGGTCCGTGCCGCAGGCATTCTGCCTGCCTTGCCTAAGGCGGAACTACAAACCTATTTAAGGAATTTCGAATGAAAATGGTTAACAACGCAATTTCAATCGGGTCCGTTTTCGGGATCCCCATCCGCTTGCACATATCGCTGTTGATCGTCGTTGCCCTGTTTTCCATCTTTTCCGGTGCAGGTCTGCTGGCAACATTGATTCTGGCCGTAGGGATTTTTGGCAGCGTGGCGTTGCACGAGTTGGGGCATTCCGTGGTGGCCCGTGCGAAAGGCGGCTATATCCATGAGATCGTCCTCTACCCGTTCGGCGGTGCCGCCAAGATCTCGAATATTCCAAAGCGACCACGGGATGAAATCCTCGTCGCACTTGCCGGACCAGCGGTCAGCCTGCTACTGGCGTTGCTCTTCCGCCAGTTCGAGCTGCTTTTGTTTTTGGGCTATCTCAACGGAATGCTCTTCTTCTTCAACATCCTGCCGGTCTTTCCCATGGATGGAGGCCGTGTGCTGCGCGCCACCCTGACACCCAAGAAAGGCCGTCTGGAAGCCACCCGGATCGCCTCCACCGTCGGAAAATATTTCTGTGGGCTGTTTGTACTGGTCGGGCTGTTCGGATTGAGGGTCCAACTCTTGGGCTTCATCGGCCCTCTGGAACCCAACTTCATGCTCGCGTTCATCGGCTTCTACATCTACCGCGCGGGGCAGATGGAATACCGGATGGTGATGATGGAGCATCAGGCGGACCCCTTTGGTGGATCGAGGGATGGGCAAATCGATGTGGAAGTAAGTCCGCCGCCCTATGCAAACAGCAAAAGCGGATCGCCTCTGGCGAAACTGCGCAATCTATTCCGCCGCTGAGTCCGTCTGTGACTGCTCCTGGAGCGGGATATACCTTTCGTTCTGCTTGGATTGCTTGCGGGCGACACGCTCCAGATACCAAAACTGCCAGATCGCGATAAAAACCAAAATCACTACGGTTCCAATCAACAACCCCATCCAGAATCTTTTCTCATTTCTCGGCTTTCGCAGCAAATGGAGCAGGCGGCGAAACCCGGAGTTCTTGCTCCGCCGCCGCCGATTTCCGCTTTCGTCAAACACCTCACTGTTGGAGGAGCGTCGACGCCGCCGTTTTGGCGTGGTTCCAGTAACGGGCATCCGTTGTCGGTTCTTGTAGATATCAGTATCTGACATGTCTAATCCATTCACTAAAGTTCGGAAGGTAGCGCAAACCTACAATCGCGTCCAACCCTATTCCCCATCCAATCGCCAATCATCATCTCATGCGCATATGCGCATCTGCGCATAAAGTAATGATTGGAAGATAAACAGGAAGGCTTGTCGGAACGGTCTGGTTTATCCATCCAGTAGCCGGATGGTTCTTTGGATCACCCCGCAGTTATCGGCCACCACGGTGGCGGCGCGCTGCCCGAGCGTCTCCCTGCCGGGCGGGTCGAGAATAAGCGATTCAATCGTGGACCCAAGCGTTTCAACCCCCTCAATCTGCTTGATGGCCTTGTGCTTGAGGAATTCCTCCATGACCGCCGGGAAGTTTTCCATGTTGGGACCCACCACCACCGCCTTGCCGCACATGGCTGGCTCGATCGGATTTTGCCCGCCGTGCTCCAGCAGGCTTTTACCGACAAAAACAATGTCCGCCACGGAATAGAAGTTGCGCAATTCGCCGGTTGTGTCGACCAGAAGCACCTCGGGCTTCTCTGTCGTTCCATCTTCGATCTGGCTGCGGCGAACAAATTGGAGCTGCCGATCTTCCAGGCATTGAACCACTTCGTCGGTGCGCTCGACGTGGCGCGGGACGAGCACGAGAAAAAGTTTTTCATTCCCGGCCTTGAGCTTCTTGTACAGCTCGCACAACACGGACTCCTCGCCCGGCCAAGTGGAGCCGCCGAGCAGGACAACAGCATCGTCCGGCACGCGGATTTTCCGCATGGCCTCCCGCACAACCTGTTCGCCGGCAGGATCGCGCTCGGCAACATCGAACTTGACGGTTCCCATCACATGCACATTTTCGGATGGTGCGCCGATACCGATCATCCGTCCGGCATCGACTTCGCCCTGCACGCAGATCGGGTGGATCCGGCGCAACACATCGGTCGTGAGCGACTTGAGCTTCCGGTAGCCCTTGTACGACTTTTCCGACATGCGTCCATTGATCAACGACACGGGAATGCCCTGCTTGTCGGCCAGCCGAATCAGGTTGGGCCAAAACTCGCCCTCCACCAGCACGATCTGAATAGGATCAATGATCCTAAGCACCTTTTTTACAATGGCCGGAAGATCCACCGGGAAATAAAACAGCGCATCGCGCGGGTCGATCTCCTTGCGCGCAATGGCATGTCCGGTGGAGGTTGTCGTGCTCAGTGCAAAATAGGCGTCAGGATGCGCGGCGCGGTAGGCCTTCATGAAACGCAAGGCCACATAGATTTCGCCCACGCTAACCGCATGCACCCACACCCGGCGATGCTCCCGCAGCCGCGCCTTGGTGTTCGTTCCAAAGTGGCCGATGCGCTGTTCGAAGTGCTGGAAATAACCTCCCCGCCGAACCATACGCGAAATAAACTTCGGCAGCATGAATAGGAATACCACCGGGAAAAGAAAATTGTAGACGACCCAAAGCATCCGGGGATATTACGCAAAACCCCGCCGGACTAAAGCATAAAGGGGGCAGGCCGAAGCAGGAAAG
>DAOUQA010000058.1 GCA_030625905.1 Kiritimatiellales bacterium
CTTATTGCGATTTGATCCGCAGGCGAATGAACCGGGTGGCGAGTGGAGCTGTTGGCACGAGGTTGGTGACCGCCTCGAACGCAGCGTCGATTTCGCCGATTCCCGTGACGCCATATCCGCTGTTAGTCCAAACGCCGTCCACGAGGTTGGTGTTTAGTTCGAGGAAATATTCAAGTCCGCGCGCGGCGGCATCGCTGCGCTGGCGGTAGACATATTCAAGCCCGTTGGTTCCGCCGACCTCGACGATTCCAAAGGTTGGAAGAATGCCGACGTCGTTCGCGTTGGTTGGGTTTCCGCCCAGACCGTATTCGGTCAGGTTGTCGCGCCCGTCAATATCCGGATCGGCCGTTAGCTCGGCATCGATTTCGGCCAGTTCATATTCCGTCGTCCACGTATCGTATAGGGATGCCGCGGAGAGCTGTTCTACCCAGATTGCGCTGTGGCCAAACTGCGAGCCATTGTCGAGATTGTCCCAGTAGAGTACCGAGTCGCCGTCGACCAGCTGGCCGTCAAATCCAGTGGAGCTGTAGGTGCCGGGCGCAAAGCCGTCGCTGTAGCAGATTGTGCCGGTGTTGACGGCATTGGTGACCCAGTCGGTTACATTGCTGTTCGCCCATTGAATCATGGTCTGCTGCAGATTTATGCAGCTGTTGGAAATCTGAAGTGCGGTGTTGTCGATGCCTTGTATCAGCAACTCACCGCCGTATAGATTGCATTGAGCGGTTCCGCCGAGGCCAATCAGGAGGTTGGTTGTGGTCAGAGCACCACCGTAGAGATTCAGTGTGCCGCTGGCAGATATTGCGTCACCTATAATCAGCTGGCTTGCGGAAAGGGATCCGCCTGACTGGTCGATCTGCCCAACCCCTCTGCTTCCTGATCCGACGCTGATGCTGTCGGAAATATTGATCATCCCATTGCTTATTGAGAGGAGCCCGGAGGAGTCGGCATGGCCGATGTTCATAAAGGAGTCTGTGGTTTGGAGCGTTCCTCCGTGCATGTTGAGCTGGCCGTCGGCATCGGAAAGCCCGATCGTAATGCCGCCGGTTCCAGCGTGGATGTCGCCGCTGTTCAGGGTTAAAGAGGCCTTCCCGTGCGCGCCGATATTAAGGGTGCCGCATTCCAGCGTTCCCTCGGCCATGGACACGGTTCCCGTTGGCATAATGGCACCATCATTCAGTTTTGCGATATGAAGCGTGCCGGTTATCGAGACGGATGAGGCTCCTGCGATGGTCATTTCTCCGTTTGATCCCGGCCCTTGCCCGAGGATCAGAGAATCTTTGATTTGTATAGTTCCGTTGGTCACGATGAGGCGACCGATACTCTCCTTGCTGCTGGCCACAATGAGTCCGTTTGACCCCTGAACGGACAACAATCCGCTGTTCAATACGCTCAGGGTTGCCGTGCAGCCCGGATTATTGCCAACGAGAAAAGACGTGTTTGTTATGGAGGGATCGATCGGATCCAACCCCCAGACACTTCCCCCATCGATCGTGAAGCTGGATTCGCGATCCTCCGCTTTGAACCCCATGCGCATACTGTAAAAGTGAAGACTCCCGGGGCTGTCGACGCGAACGTGAACAGGAACATCGGCGTAGGTATCGATCCATAGCTGGTCCGCAATGGCAGGTGTCCGGACGATGACGGTATAGGCATTGCTTTGGTTGTCGTGGTTGAGTCGCACCGTTGAGTTGCTCACCGGGAAACCTCCCGCCCAGTTGGAACGAACATCCCAATAGCCCGTGGCCTCCCCTTGCCAGGTTGTTATGCCGCATGCGGAGCCGGCAATGCAGATGAGACACAAGCCGAGCAAAAGATTAATCTTTCCATTCATAAATACCTTCCCCCATGCGATTCACCCTCTTAGCGACCCAGGAATTCATCAACCTCTTTCTGCGAGATTCGCTGCGCCACATAGGTTTCGCCGGTGACCGCTTCAATATTCCGGACAAAGGCATTCAGGTGGTTTTTGGAACCGGCCAGCAATCGGCCATACACGGCAAGAAGGTCAGGATTTTCGGTGCGCTCCTTTACGTTTTTTCCGATCGACAAAAAAAAGGGAAAGTCATGCTTTCCCCCTCTCATCGTATGTGCTGGTTCTTATTGGTTGCGGGAGCCGTCGCCACTGCCCTGACCCTTGCGCTGGCCTTGTCCACCCCCCGTTCCATCCTTTTTGCGCTGCTGCTGCTTTTTCTGCTCCTGCTGCTTTTGGCCTTCTTGCGAGCATTCACTACCGGACTTTTTATTTTTCTCCTGCTTCTGCTGGCCCTTGCCGTTCCCGCCGCCATTCCCGCCGCCCCCTTTGGCTTCCACCATCATGGTTGCGATTGCGAGTCCAGCTACGAGTACTACGAGTTGCTTCATCTTCATTTTAGGTCTCCTGTCGGTTGATTTCTCCGCTTCTTGCAGGGGGTACACCCTGCGGGGTAAAACCGTCACATTTAAAGAAAAGTTTTTACAGACCGGAAGGGTTAATCCGAACGAACCCACAGATCTGCGTGAATGGCTTTGAAGCCGCGACCGTTGCGCTGTTCCGAAAGGACATAATCAACCGCACGCAGAATTTCCATGCGGTTCAAATTCCGATCGAGGCAATCGTTCATGATTTGTTGTGTGTTTTGGGGATCCAGTCCAGCCAGTTGCAGCGTCTCGCCCGCCTCCAGCACATGAACCAAGCGACCATACCGAGGCCCGCCGGGGCGGTTGAAAACCTCTTGCAGCACCTCTTCGGGCAGCCCGCTTTCGAGCACGATACAGATGCGGGTGATTAAATGGGGAGGAGAGCCCGCTCCGCCACGCCCCGAAGGGTTGGATGCGAGCAGCTTCCTCGCCTTGCGCAGGCATTCGAGCCGCGCTTCGGCCGCTGCGACGATCCGGTCCGCATCCACCTGCTTGGCCAATCCCTCTTCAACTTTAATAAATACGCATTCGGCCGGCAGCGATTCCTCGCTGGCCGCAAGGACCGGAGCCAGCAGCTTTTCGGTGTCCCCGGTCGACAGGCCCCTTCTGCGGCAAAGCCCAACCATTTGGTTTACGCGCTCTGCATCCAAACCCAGCTGGATATTTTCCCCGCACAGCGCCTTCCACTCCTTGGAAGCCGACGGTTCGGCACTTCCCGATACCACCCCGCAGAGCAGCAAGCCAACCATGCCTATTCCAACCTTATGCCGTATTTTCATCATCATAGACCTTGATTACCGTATTCACGCGCCCGAAACCATCGGGCCGGTGGGTGGCCGCCTTGGGATCGGCTAGCCAGCGCTCGTCATCCACCAGAAAGATATATTCATGCCGCCCCTCCGGAAGTGCCACCTCGGCGGTCCAATGCCCGGAAGCATCGGGGCCATTCAGGACAATGTCGCCGGATTTCCACTCGTTAAAGGTGCCCAGTAGCTCGACCCGGTCCGCACCCGGGGCATGCAACTCAAAGTGGAACAACACCTGCCCCACCTCTACCGGACGATCCAATCGTCCGAGTCCGAAAACCACCAGCAACATCGCCGCCGCCCCTGCGAGGGCCGGGGCAATCCAGCGACCGTGCGTCGGCCAAAAATCCGCCAACCGATCCCTCATCGTAACCCGTGAACGATCCGGCAAGGCCGCCATAACCCGATCCGTGAAGCCATCCGGTGCTTTCGTCAGATGCTTCGCAAGCTGCTCTAGAATTTTATCTTCTGCATTCATGGTTCTAAATACTCCATCAACAATTTCCTCGCACGAAGAACCCGCATTTTTGCCGCGCTTACACCGATGCCCAGCACCTTGGAAACTTCATCATACGACAACCCCTCCATATGCTTCAACCTGAGCGGCGATTCCAGCTTGGCCGGCAATTTCGCCAGTGCCTCTTCCAGAGCCTGAAAGTCGGAATCGACCGCACTCTGCTCAATTTCCGTCTGCACCTTGTGCCGCGCCTCCATATTTCGCCGTCGCGTCCGGCTCCTAAACAGATTCTTTGTCAAATTGGCGCAAATGCGCAGGATCCACGACCGGAACGAATAGTCGGGGTTGTACTGTTCCAACTTATTGTACGCCCGTATGAATGTATCCTGTGTCATATCCGCCGCGTCCTCCCGGTCGCGTGCCATGCTCACAGCCAGACCAAAGACTGCATCCTGATGTCGCCGAACCAGCTCCTCATACGCGTATAGTCTTCCACCCAAACTAGCTCGCACCAACTCCGGGTCTGTCTGTTCACTCATGGCCATCTTTGTCCTTAGTACACCGCAGGCAGCAGTTTGGTCACAACCCGCCCAGAATTCCAATCACTGGATGTGAAGGATAAGTCATAAATCGCTCCCGAGCAAGATTTCCTGAATAGCTACTGAACGCTGCTCATGCAGCTTCGCCGGGACAAGGCGGAGGTGTTAGATCGAGGCGTATTCCTTGATGAAGGCGCAGTTCCCGTTTCCTGTCACCAATCGGCGTGTTCGCCCCCGCCGAAGCGGTAGATGAGACTGGCGTTGACGGTTTGGTCGTATGCATCGTCCTGGAAGCTGTAGTAGTTGATCCAGTCGGCCTGAAGCGCCCACTTGTTGTGGAGTTTCCAGTGCAGGCCCAACCCGGCATTTAGCTGGAATGTTTTTTGGTCGAGATCCTTGTCCCATATCTGTTCGCCGAATCCGGCGGTGATAAAGGGGCGGAGCTTTCGCTTGGTATTGAGGTAGTACTGGGCATCGAGACTGTAGTTTTCGTAGACCACGGTTTCTCCGGTATTATGATTCATTAGATCGGCCCAGGCGTAGCCAAGCCGGGCGGAGAAGCGGGGGGTGAAATAGAGACCAAGATATATCTTGGTATAGAAGTCGTCCTCTACGTCCCGATCTTTATCCAGAAAGGTATGGCCGCCACCAATGCTGATGCCGACGATTCCGGTATCGACGGGGTCGTTTTGGATTTCCAAATGGCGGACCTTGCGCTCCTCTTCGGGTGGATTGCTTCCGCCAATGGGAAAGTTCATGTTAAGATAGACGGTGTGGTCGGTGATCTCCCCGTCGGGCACTGCCGTGTAGCTGAAGTATCCATATCCCGACTTGATCCACCGCCGTCCCACCAGCCGGTTGATCCCGCGGCCGAGGGAGTCGATCGGATCGAGGAAGAAGAGGGAGGTTTCGCCGAGGATCTTCGAGCCGGCCACCTTGTTGTTGTTGTCGCGAACCTTTAGTTCGGTTTGGTAGGCCCATTCCCCGTAGACCCAGCCGATGAGCGGGGTGTAGACCAGATCCTGGATCGAGGGCACTTCGGCAAAGGCCTCGATGCCGTATTCCCAATAGAAGGTCGACATGAGGGTTGTGTAGACAAAGGCATCCCACTGCCTGTAGCCGGATTTGCGAGCCACTTGGTAGTATACGCCGCCAACGTAGGCGTGGCCGATATAGTTGTATGTTAAATTGTCGTGATCCCAGACCGGGCCGGTCTTTACATTTTCAACCCACTTGCTGAAAATATCGGATTCCGTGTCCCAGCCCGTCGCCGACTCCGGCAGTGCGGCCAAAAAGAGCGCCACGCCTGCTCCATAGAAAAGCATGGACTTGGTTTGCGACCAAACCCGTGCACCATCTTCGCCGTTTTGTGGTTTGAACAGGGAAATATGGTAGGGTGTGCCGTAGAGGGCAGGATCGATTTGCAGCGCCGTCCAATATGAATTGGTCGGCCAAGGCTGGCCGGTGTCTGTGTAGGAATTGGTTTGTCCATGCACGCCGGATGCGATCAGGGTTCCCGAGACGGTAAGCCATACGGTAAGCCAACGGAAACTAATTGGGCGGAATCGGTTCATAGGAAAGCCAGCCTTGTTTGTAGAAGCCGTGAAAAATGATACATTCTTGCAGTTTATGCAATACTCGATCTATACAAGAAATTGATGGTTGGATCGCTGTCGCCGAAAAGAAAGTAGCTGCCGCTCGACTTCGTCAAACATGCGCCTATACTGCTCGCTTAACTGTAGAATGGGCGCTGGGTCGTAACGTACGTGCAGGCATCCGCTCTACCCTCTCCATGGTATAGGATAGTGAAATTGATCATTAGCCCCCTGAAAAGAGTGTTCTGTATAGCCATAATCAGTATGGGTTCCGCAGGGTATGCAGAAGACGCTCCGGCCTATCAAGCCACTCCGATCTATGTGGCCAACCAAAATCCGTTTGTGCAGATATTCGGCCTGCCAAAACCTGAACCGGGCACCATAACGCCAAAGGGCAGGCTTGACGCCGGGTTTCTATACCAAGTTTCCAATAATGCTATTCAGAATGATGATGAAACCTTTATCTGGGATGGAGAAACGGCACAGTATAATTTCAGGGTTCGGTATGGATTTTCCGACAAACTGGAACTTGGGATCGATGTTCCGTTTATCGACCATAGCGGGGGGTATCTGGATTCCTTCATTCGCAACTACCATAAAATGATGGGCTTTCCCAATGATCGGCAAGAGCAGTTTGATAAGAATCAAATACATTATAAGGTCAATGAAAACGGCACCAATTTTGAGATGCAGGACAGGCAAAGCGGCTTGGGGGACATCCGGGTTTCAGCGGCCATTCCCCTGTTTGCCAAATCATTCCATTCTCAACGCTATCTCGCGCTTCGGCCCCTGTTGAAACTGCCCACGGGCGATTCCGAATACCTGTTGGGGAGCGGGGGTACGGATGTATCGATGAGCTTGGCCTATAGCGACTACAAAACGCTAAGCGGCATAAACACCGTTCTCTCTGCAAATTGTGGAATGATCTATATGGGAAACACAAAGGTGTTGCGCGACCTGCAACGCCATTATGCCGGTTATGGGGGCATCTCTTTGGATTGGTTGGCCACGAAGCATCTCGAATTCAAGCTGCAACTGGATATGCATTCAGCTTTCTACGAGAGCGAATTCAAGCAATTGGGGTCTTCCATGCAGCTGCTGGCGGGCGGCACCGCACGTCTGCCGGGCGAGGTGCTTCTCGACCTCGGCATGTCGGAACAGTTGATAACAGACGCCACCCCCGACGTAGGCTTCTACCTTTCTCTACGGCATCTTTTCTAGGCAAAGGCGAAGAGGTCGGGAAAACGAAAAACCCCGCCGAACAAGGGCGGGGTTTGCTGGAGGGACGGTGGCCTCACCGTCCGGTCGCAGAGTCTGCGACCCTCCATTTCCAATGCTTTAGATCGAGGCGTATTCCTTGATGAGGGAATTGCCGACGATGTCGCGCTGGATCTGGTTGGTGCCTTCGTAGATCTGGAGGATCTTGGCATCACGCATCATCTTTTCGACCGGATATTCCTTCATGAAGCCATAGCCGCCGAACACCTGCACGGCATCGGTGGTGACGGACATGGCAACGTCGCCCGCATAGTATTTGCACATGGCGGAAATCTTTGAGACATCCTTCACTCCAGCATCGAGGGTGCGGCAGGCGGCGTAGGTGATGGCGCGAGCGGTTTCGACCTTCGTGGACATTTCAGCGAGCATCCATAGTAGTCCCTGGTTGGCAATGATCGGCTTGTTGAACTGCTTGCGCACCTTGGCATATTTGACGGCTTCGTCGAGTGCACCCTGCGCAAGGCCGACACCCTGCGCGGCGATGCCCGGACGGGAGACGTCGAACGTTCTCATGGCGAGCAGAAAGCCCATGCCTTCACGGCCGACAAGGTTTTCAGCCGGGACTTCGCAGTCCTCGAAGACCAGCTCGCGGGTGCATGAAGCACGGATGCCGAGCTTGTCTTCCTTCTTGCCGAAGCTGAAACCGGGGGTGTCCTTTTCAACAATAAAGCAGGATACGCCACGCGCGCCCTTGGCCTTGTTGGTGACCGCAAATACCGTGTAGATATCGGCTTCTCCGCCGTTGGTGATCCACTGCTTCGTGCCATTGAGGACATACTTGTCGCCCTTCTTGACGGCGGTGGTGGCGATGCCGCCTGCGTCGGAGCCGGCGTTCGCTTCGGTCAGGCCGAAGGCGGCCCACTTTTCGCCGGTGGCCAGCGGGGAGAGATATTTCTTTTTCTGCTCTTCGGAACCGCCGAGGATGATCGGGTCGGCGCCGAGGGCGTTGGCGGCGTAGGAGACGGATACACCGATGCAGTATTTGGACATGGTTTCAATCGCCAAGGTAAAGCCCATGTGGTCTGTACCGAATCCGCCATATTCCTCGGAAATGTATAGCCCCATCAGATCCATCTGCGCGAGTTCTTTAAGAATGTCCGCCGGGAAGATTCCCTTTTCGTCGAGTTCCGCGCGTACCGGAACAATGCGCTCCTTGCCAAAATCGTCAATCAGGTTGACGATTTCCTGTTGCTCTTCGGTGATTCCCCAGTCGATTTTTCCCATGTCCTTCTCCTTCTAGTAGTTAAAACAACCGACCACAATGCGGACGGAACCTATAATTTTTTTTGACAGGATAACAGGATTTTCAGGATGTTAAATATATCCAGTCCATCTTGTTATCCTGTCTAAAACTCCAGTCGCCTAGGCTTTTGCTGCCGCGATTTGTTTTTTGAATTCCGGAACGATCTCGTGCAGGTCGCCGATAAGGCCGAAGTCGGCGATATCGAAGATCGGTGCGTCGGGATCTTTGTTGACCGCAATGATCATGTCGGAACTCTGCATGCCGGCCAGGTGCTGGATGGCACCCGAGATGCCGCAGGCAATATAAATCACCGGACAGACGGTTTTGCCGGTTTGCCCCACCTGGTGGTGGTGCGAGATCCATCCCGCATCGACGGTCGCGCGCGATGCGCCGACGGCCGCGCCGAGTTCGGCGGCGAGGTCGTAGATGACCTTGAAGTTTTCGGGCTTTCCGACTCCGCGTCCACCGGAAACAATAAACTGCGCGGCGTTGAGGTCGATGCTGTTGTCGTCCGCTTCGTGGACGGATTCGAGGCGGCGCATGCGCTCCGGAACACCGGAGAGGTCGACCGAATATTCAATCTGTTCGCCGGATTCGCTGTCGGAGAGCTTGGTCTTCTTGAAGACGTTGGAGCGGACGGTAGACATCTGCGGACGGTGGTCAGGGCAGATGATCGTTGCCATGATGTTGCCGCCGAACGCCGGACGCGTCTGCAACAGGTTCCCGGCCTCGACATCGAAATCCAGCTCGGTGCAGTCGGCGGTGAGGCCGGCATTGACCATCACGGCGACGGTCGGTGCGAGGCTGCGGCCGATGGTGGTCGCTCCGTAGAGCACGATCTCGGGCGTCTTTTCGCTGATCAGCTGGGCGACGGCACGGGAATAATAGTCGTTTTGATAGTCGGCCAGTTTCGGATCGTCAATCGTATAGACCTTCTTTGCGCCAAAGTTGTAGAGTTCCTGGCAGAGCTCCGCGCCATTGGCGGAAGGCAGGACGGCCGCGAGGGTGTAGCCCGATTTTTCGCAGAGGATCTGGCCTTCGCTGAGGAGTTCCTGCACCACGCCGGCCAGCTTGCCTTCGCGCTGCTCCGCATATACCCAAAGTTCCTTTGTCGTGCTCATAGTACGTGTTGCTCCTTCAGCTTGTGAATCAGTTCAGCAATCATCTCGGAGGGTTCGCCGGAGAGGATTTCCTTGTTCAGCTTGACGGGCGGCGCGAAGATCTTGCTCACCTTGGTGGGCGATCCGGCCAGTCCAATGTTTTCCTCGATCGGGTTGAGTTCGTCGAAGCCCCAGCAGGGGATCTCGGCCTTCTTGGCGGCCATCTTTTTCTTGAGCGACGGCATGCGCAGCTCGTTGGCTTCCTTCACGACGGTGACGGCGGCGGGCTTGTCAACATCCCAGATTTCATAGCCGTCCTCGGTAACCTTGTCGATCTTGAAGGTATCGCCGGTGACCTCGACGCCCTTGGCGTAGGTGATCATCGGAATATCAAGAAAGTGCGCCACGCCGGGGCCGACCTGCGCGGTGTCGCCGTCGATCGCTTGCTTGCCGAAAAGGACCAGATCGACGTCTTCGATCTTCTTGATGGCCAGGCTGATGGTGTAGGAGGTGGCCCAGGTGTCGGCACCGCCGAACTTGCGGTCGGACACCAGGATGGCCTCGTCCGCGCCATGTGCGAGCGCCGTGCGCAACGCTTCTTCGGCCTGTGGCGGCCCCATGGAAACCACGATGATCTTCCCGCCATGTTCGTCCTTGAGTTGCAACGCCATTTCGAGCGCATTCTCGTCGAACGGATTGATAATGCTTGGAACCCCTGCACGGTTCAGACGGTTGGTCTCCCGGTCGATCGTGACCTTGTCTGAATCGGGCACCTGCTTAATGCATACCACGATGTTCATCTACACCTCTCTCTACAGTTGATAAAAAATGAGCAAGCAATATAGGTCAAGCGGTTGCCTCTCTCAAGTCCAATACACCCAAATCGCGAAATTGCGGGGGGTGCGATTGTGCCGCTCGGCCATTACCTACGGCACGAAGGCCCTCAATCCGAGGTCTTGGAGAGGAATGGGGTGGTGTACTTGTACGATACGAAGGGCAATCGTACCAACGCAACCCGCACCGCAGGCGGCTCGCCTACCCCTCCGAATAACCGGGAAAGGGGGGCTCTTCGAATATTTTTATGGTGAACAGTTTTTTTCGACCGGATAACAGCCATGAGCGTAGCGATTGATAATTTTCGCAGCCGCGAAGCGATAATTTCCGCAGGAAATAATGAACGGAGTGAATGATTCAAATAGTGCTCGTAGAGAACGGTTCATCATCTGGATAATTTTGCGTAGAAGGCCGCTCCATCCTATCGATCTTCCCAACGCCCGTCAGCCCCTTCGTTGGAATTGACAAACCGTTGCGAGTCAATGCCATAAAGAGCCTTTCCCCTGCTGATCTACAGGATTTGATCCGGTTTATCCTGTTATCCCGTCAAAATATTTCTCCGCTTTCTCCGCTTTCTCCGCTTTCTCCACCATAAAATTCTACGTAGAACCGAAAGGGGTCACCTATTAATACGTGACCCCTTTTTTCTTTTTGACCCCTTTTTATGGGTGACCCCTTTTTCTTTTCCAACCGGTGGATACCAAGAGATCAAATCCCCGAGGCGGTAAGCGTGGAAATAAATAATAGGCCACCGATGATCATTGATGAGTTTTCCTCTCCACTATCAAACAGGCTCAACACGGAAGTTTAGACAGGAAAGGGATCCGAGGAAAACCAAAAACACCAAGACCAAAGGACTGACCCTTTTGATGACCCTTTCGACTGTCTTCGGCAGTTCGGAACCCTTTGCGTGTGCAAACAGGCTGGAAGCACTGTCCTACGTTGAAAAAATTCCAGCCTGAGAAGGTAGGGTCCTGTGTGCGATTGGCCGCCAATCGAATCTGCACCCTGTACCGCCGGCATCTTGCCGGCCCGGCATCCCGCGCAGACAGGAATGTCCGCACCACATCCTACAACAAATCCAGCGGGCTCTTCACCGCATCGAGATCCTTGTTCATCACATGCGTATAGATTTCCGTCGTTTTCACATCCGCATGCCCCATCAATTCCTGCACCATGCGGATATTGACGCCGTTTTCCAGCAGATGCGTCGCATAGCTGTGCCGCATCGTGTGGCATCCCACCCTTTTGGTGATCCCCGCCTTGCGCGTTGCCGTCTT
>DAOUQA010000258.1 GCA_030625905.1 Kiritimatiellales bacterium
CTAAATTCTAAACGCCGGCCACTCAACGTTCTAAAATGCGGCCAATTCAGTTGCTGCCGTTATATTCTCTAAAACTGTCTAGCAGTTGCTTAAATGAGGAAGGTTTGTACCGATCAAACCCCTCCTCATCAACGTAAATAAAATCAAACGTAGTATCCTTCTGCACCCGATTAATATCTTCGCACCATTGTTTTAAACGATCCATCGTCGTGTCGCGCAAAATCTCATCCGCTGGAAACCATCGGATTTCCGGATCAAGAATTGCATGGGGCGAATGGGGGAAATCAGGATGCAGTGCCATTATTTACCGCCCTTCAAGTGTTTTACGCCGGCATCCTCCGCCAAAATGCACATTTGCTCAACGGCGACACTGTTCAGCTTTTTCAACCGGACGGATTGCTCGATTCCCTCTTTAATAAGCAGTGCGTTCAGGCTTTCCAAATTGACCAGACAAACGAGTTGAGCGGCGTTGGCCTGATCCCGGACATTCCCTTTCTCGCCGGGATTGACATCCCGCCACTGCTTCGCCGTCATCCCGAATAGAGCCATATTCAGCACATCGGCCTCGTTTGCATAGACAATGCTGATTTGTTGCGGCATCAATTCCGTCGGGATCAAATGAGCCTGCACCGCATCCGTATGAATGCGATAGTTGATTTTCGCCAGATTGCGGCGGATATCCCAGCCCAACTGCTTCTGTTCATCCTCCTTGAGACGCTGGAATTCCTTGATCAGATAGAGCTTGAACTCCACCGAAACCCACGAAGCAAACTCAAAGGCAATATCCTTATGCGCATAGGTTCCACCGTAGCGCCCCGTCTTTGCGACAACACCTATCGCTCCCGTTTTGGCAACCCAGCGTTTGGGAGTCAAAGAAAAACTGTTCAGCCCTGCTTGATTTCTAATTCCATCGAATTCGATGGAATTAAAATCCGGGTTGTTCAACTGCTCCCAGATACCCAAAAAATCGATTGTGTTCCGGTTCCGCATCCAGTTCTGGATAATGTAATCCCCGCGTTCGGCATCCCGGTGGCGGGCAATATCCGTCAGTGAGATAAAATCCGCCTCCTCAATCCGGAAAATTCTAACAGCAATATCCAACACCTCAATTTCGTGATTTTTCCTGCTCACAGAATCCTCCCGCATTCTAAATCCTTCGACAGCTTTACGATCTGCCCCTTCTCGACCACAATGCGGCTGCCCGCCTTCTTCGTCTTACCCAGTGCCTCCTCCGCATGGGCAATGCTGTCCTGCGAATAAAACACCGAAAAGTCCGTCAGCTCCACCGCCCGCTTATCGAACACATCGGCGGGAATATATTTTGGAGCAATATCGATCCCCTTGCCGCGCGCCTCATCCAGCACATTCGGGAACAGCCCCATCTCAAACTCAAAGCCTAGAATATCCACCTTCGTGATATGCTTCTTGCGGCACTCCAGACTAATCTCCTTATTTTCACCCCACAAAAACTGGCTTGAATTCTATGCAGGCGACCGATCAGAAACCATGTCTTTCTCCGGTTTTTTCGCAAGCCTTGGAAAAATAAGCGAGACGCTCATTTCACTTTTCCAGTATCAGTGTTTATCCGGGTTCATCTGTGGTTCATTTCCGTGCTTAGGATTTCCTAGCCAATTGCGGCTTTGACAACATTGGCTAGGCGGTTGGCAATCTTTTTTGTCAACTCTTTGGTTGGCCCCTCGACCATGACGCGGCACAACGGCTGGGTTCCGGAGTAGCGGATCAGCACGCGACCCTTGTCGCCCAGTTCGGCTTCGGCCTCCTTGATGGCGGCTTGCAATTTTCCAATCTCCGGGATGGGTGGCTTTTCGGACACATCGAGATTGATGAGCACCTGCGGGAACACCTCCATCACCTTGGCCAGGCTGGAGAGCGGCGTTTCGGTTTCGCGCATGATGGCCAGCAGCTGAAGCGCGGAGACAATACCGTCGCCCGTGGTATGGTGGTTGTGGAAGATGATATGGCCGGAATCCTCGCCACCGAGCACGGCCTCCTTTTCCTGCATCAGTTCCAGTACGCAGCGGTCGCCTACGTCGGAGACATCGACATCGATTCCCAACTCCTTGAGCGCAACGTGGAAGCCTATGTTGCTCATTACTGTGCCGACCACGAGATTGTTCTTCAGGAGGCCGTTTTCCTTGTAGTGCTTGGTGCAGATGGCGATGATCTGGTCGCCGGTCAGTTCCTTGCCGCTTTCGTCCACGGCGATCAGGCGGTCACCGTCGCCATCGAACGCCAACCCGACATCGGCACCAAGATCCTTCACCTTGGCGCACAGATCCTGCGTGTGCTGCGAGCCGCACTCGTCGTTGATGTTCGTGCCATCGGGCTCGGCGTGGATGGTCGTCACCTCGGCACCCAGTTCGGAAAAGATAAGCGGCGCACACTTGTAGGTTGCCCCGTTCGAGCAATCGAGGACGACCTTCATGCCATCGAGCGTCATGTCGTCGGGAAAGGTATTCTTGCAAAACTCGATGTAGCGTCCCATCGCATCGTCGATCCGCTTCGCCTTGCCGACCTCCTGCGCCACCGGGCGTATATTGTTGATGCGCCCGCTCAAAACAAGATCTTCGATCTCGGCCTCCATTTCATCCGG
>DAOUQA010000078.1 GCA_030625905.1 Kiritimatiellales bacterium
TAGACGATCGGCAGCGTGGTTGATTTCAGGCCATCGCAATCCATCGCATGGATTTTCTGCATGGCTTCGTTGGTAAGGATGGGTTGATCCACCTTAAGCTGGCGGCAGTGTTCCGGTGTTTCCAAAAACAGATCCTTCTCGCTTCCAATGTTTGCAAGGATCGACGTCACCAACTCTTCACGGATCGCGTCAAGCGGCGGATTCGTCACCTGGGCAAAAAGCTGCTTGAAATAGTTGTAGAGCAGTTGCGGTTTTTCCGACAGCACCGCCAGCGGCGTATCCATCCCCATTGCGGCGGTCGGCTCCACCCCCTTGGCGGCCATCGGGCCGATTAGGTGGTTCTGATCCTCCATCGTGTAGCCGAATAGGCGCTGGCGTTCGAGCACGGAATCCATGTCCGCAACTTCTGCCTTTTCCACCTTTGGGAGGTCGTCAAGGCTGACTAGGTGCTCTTTCACCCATTCGCCGTATGGCTGCTGCGTGGCAATCTGCTGCTTGATTTCCTCGTCGGGAATGATGCGCCCGGCATCCATATCCACTAGGAACATACGACCCGGCTCCAGCCGGCCCTTGTATTCCACGTTGGCCGGATCGATATCCACGATGCCGGTTTCCGAACCCATGATCACATAGCCATCCTTGGTCACGACATAGCGCGAGGGGCGCAGCCCGTTGCGGTCGAGGATCGCGCCCAGGCAACTGCCGTCGGTGAACGGGATCGAAGCCGGGCCATCCCACGGCTCCATCAGCGTGGAGTGGTATTCATAAAAGGCTTTCTTTTCCGGCGACATGGTCTTGTGGTTCTGCCACGCCTCAGGGATAAGCATCATCATCACGTGCGGCAGCGATCGTCCGGTGTGGTAGAGCAACTCCACGGCCTGGTCAAGCTGCGCGGAGTCGGACAGACCCGGCTGAATGATCGGGAAAAGCTTTTCGATATCTCCGCCGAACAAGTCGGACTTGAACAACCCTTGGCGGGCATTCATCCAGTTGAAATTGCCGCGGGCGGTGTTGATTTCGCCGTTGTGGCACATTAGGTGGAACGGCTGCGCCAGCTTCCATGCCGGGAAGGTATTTGTGCTATAGCGTTGGTGCACCAGCGCCAGCGCGCTGACGAATTCCGGGTCAAGCAGGTCGGTGTAGTACCCTTCCATCTGTTCCGGCAGCAATAGCCCTTTATAGATGATGATGCGACAGGTCAGGGTCGGGATATAGAAATCGCTTTTGTCCGCCATGCCGGATTTGAAGATCTTGTTTTCGGCCAATTTGCGGATAATGTAGAGCATGCGGTCGAATTCGCGCTCGTCCTTGACCGAACCTCCGCGCCCAATAAAAATCTGCCAGATATCCGGCTCCGATACCTTTGCCGTTTTTCCGATGAACCTGTTGCTCGTCGGAACCTTGCGCCATCCAAGGAATTCCTGCCCCTCGGCATCAATGGCTTCCTCTAGGATTTTTTTGCACTCCTTCCGCTGTGCTTCATCCTGAGGCAGGAAAACAAGACCGGTTCCATATTCGTGCTCGCCGGGCAGTTCGATGCCGGTCTTTTCGCACTCGCGCTTGTAGAAATTGTGCGGGATCTGCAGCAGGATGCCCGCGCCGTCGCCCGTCAGCGGGTCGGAGCCGGAGGCACCGCGGTGCGTCAGCCGGATCAGGATTTCCAATGCATCCTTGATGATGCCGTGGGATTTTTCCCCCTTCAGGTTGCAGATGAACCCGACGCCGCAGGCATCGTGCTCGTTCCGCGGATCGTACAAGCCCTGCGCGGCCGGAAAGCCGCTCGGGGAAAATCCATTTTCTTCCTCGAAAAAATCGTTATTGGCCATAAAAACCCTCTTCTTGTTCCCGTCCCGTGAAAAAACCAGTGCGATAATCTGCGCATTGCACCCATTCAAGTCAATCCCTTACAACGGAAAACGACGTGAAGGATGCCCCCTCGTTCTCTTGCCGCAGCGGTCTACCCTTATCCGGAATAGTTCGCGGGTTGGATGCCAAGGCGCTTGATGGCGTAGTTGGTGATGCGAGAGGTAGTCTGGAGGTTTTGAGCCGCCTTGGTGGCGTTGCCGCGATGCTTCTTCAGAGCATCGATAATAACTTCCCGCTCATATGAGTCGAGCATCTCCTTCAGGCTGGCTCCTTCGCGCGGAATCAGCGCCGTATTGGTCTGGTCGGCCGTTTGAAGCGACGGCGGCAGGCTGTAGCCGTGAATGACTTCGTCCGGCGAGGTCAGCACGGCCCGCTCAATGCAATTCTCCAGTTCCCGCACATTGCCGGGCCAATGATAGGCCGTCATCATGTTTATGGCCGCTGTTGAAATCCGGCGGATATTCTTATGATAGCCCTCGCTGTATTTCTGCACGAAGCTGTCCGCCAGCAACATGATATCGGATCGCCGGTCGCGCAGTGCAGGCAGGTGGATAGGGAATACATCCAGCCGATAGAAAAGATCCTCGCGGAATTTGCCTTCGCGGATCTCCTGTTCCAAATTCTTGCTGGTCGCCGTTACAATGCGCACGTTGATTGCGATTGCCTCGTTGTTGCCTACCCGTTCAATCGTCCGTTCCTGCAAGGCACGCAGCAGACGGACCTGGATCGATGGTGCTATGTCGCCGATCTCATCGAGAAACAGTGTGCCGCCATTGGCCATTTCGAAGCGGCCCTTGCGCTGATGCATGGCTCCCGTGAACGATCCCTTTTCATGGCCGAATAGCTCGCTCTCAATCAGGTTCTCCGGCAAAGCCGCGCAGTTCACGCACACGAACGGGTTGTTGCGTCGCAAACTGCTGTAGTGGATGGCTCGGGCAACCAGTTCCTTTCCCGTTCCGGATTCACCCCGAATCAGAACCGTGGCCATACTGTCGGCTACCTGAGCGATTTGTTCATAGACATGGCGCATACTGCTGCAGTTGCCGACCATATTGCTGGGATGGTAGCGGTCACCAAGCTGTTCGCGCAGACGCCGGTTCTCCGCCATCAGACTGTCACGCTCTTCGATTTCCTCCCGGATGCGCGCGACGCCATCGGCAAGAAGGTCGCTGACGAGTTGAAGAAAACCTAGGTCGCGCTTCAGCTCTTCACGTGGTGCATGGGGGCGGGTGATGCTTATCGTGCCAATCACGCGGCGTTGATGAACGATAGGGGAGCAAAGGAAGGCCCTCTTTGATTCCGTCTGGGATACGGCGCGGTTCAAGAAGTCCGGATCATTCGATGTGTCGGGAATCAGAGCCGCTTCACCACTTTGAGCCACGCGTCCGGTGATGCCTTCGCCAAGCTTGTATTGCCCCCGGCGACGCTCTTCGGCAGATAGCCCGCGCGAGGCCTCGATGGCCAGAATGTCGCTATCCGGTTTTCGAAGCGTCAACATACCGCGCGATAGCCCCATCTCAGTTTCCAGAACATCCAGCACGTCGTTTAAGAGGGCTGATACATCGTGTTGCTGTGCCATGCGCTGGGAGATTCTGTAGAGAACACTCAATTCAAGCTCGGCCCGGTTCCGCTTTATATTTTCCAGATTCATGCAACAATAATGTTGATTGGTGGTGATAAAAACAACATAAATGTACTTAATAATTAATGTGATCACCAGAGTCGTAAACTTCTCAAACAATCGTAAGATGTTGCTGTAAAACTAATTAGGAATCGGCACGACTGGGCATTATCCTAGTTGGCGTAGTGTTTGCTTGTCCCAGCCGACAAACAGCACAACTGATCTGGAGAAGGGTTCTTATATAGGGATTCTTGATATGAAATACCTGCGAGCCCGGCTGGTGCACCTGTTGGTGGAATACTATGATTCCGACTACAGGCGCATCGAGCATGCCCTGCGCGTTCTCCACCATGCAGAGCGTATCATGGACGATCATCCCGGATGTGATGCGGATATCGTTATTGCCTCCGCCCTTTTGCACGACGTGGGCATTAAGATCTCGGAGGAGAAACACGGTTATAACGACGGCAAGACCCAGGAGAAATACGGGCCGCCCATTGCGGGAGACCTGCTCGACTCCATTGGCTTTCCGTCCGGCAAGACTGAAACCGTGAAGAACATAATTGGAAACCATCATTCTCCATCACGATACAGCTATCCGGAATTGGTTGTGTTGAAGAAAGCGGACCGGATCGTGAACAGGGATGAGAACGTGTAGAAGGCTCAATTGTTTTACCAAAGGCCGCGCATGACACGCGCCGAACTACGCCGAGATAATATTTATATTGCAGACTGACAAATGATCCCCAACGATTAAGCTCGTTGGCCGGAAGAAATAGATAACAAAAGGGGAGATACAAATGAGCGAGGAATTTTCATCCATAGTTGAAGTGCAAAAATACGTTCGCGCAATCCACATAATGGCCATGCTTATCATGGGTTTCGGGTTTCTCATGGTTTTCGTGAGGAAGTACGGTCGCTCGGCACTTACTGCCACATACCTGCTTGTCAGCGTTGCAATCCCACTGTATTTCCTCAAGGACAGTCTGGGAATTCTCGGTGGTGTTGATTCGGA
Source organism: Kiritimatiellales bacterium (assembly GCA_030625905.1). Taxonomy (GTDB): domain Bacteria; phylum Verrucomicrobiota; class Kiritimatiellia; order Kiritimatiellales; family Pontiellaceae; genus Pontiella. The sequence goes on from DAOUQA010000078.1 coordinate 4,503, forward strand.
TATCGACAGGTTGATCCTCTCGGAATTTGCCGCGGCAAGCCTGCTCATATGTGCCGGAGCTGTGCTCGGACGCCTTAAGATGCACCAGTACCTGTTGCTGGGAGTCCTCTTTGTGCCGTGCTATGCGCTTAATGAATGGCTCCTGTTCTCCGGTGGACTGGGACTGGTTCCAGAAGGCCACTTTGTCGACACAGGCGGCTCAATTGTTATCCATGCTTTCGGTGCACTGTTCGGAATGGGCGCGGCGTACTCCATGACCACACAGGAGGAATACGAAACGCCCATTGAGTCGGATGAAACAAGTGATCGGTTCTCACTGCTTGGAAGCATGGTCCTGTGGGTCTTCTGGCCATCTTTCTGTGCTGCCCTTGTGGCTCCTGAAGATATCCCCATGACGGTCGTTAATGTCATACTTGCGCTGTGCGGATCCACATTGGCAACGTACGTTGCCTCGCTGAAATTGAGGGGGAAGGTTTCTGTTGCCGACATCGCCAATGCAGCGCTTGCAGGCGGGGTGGCAATCGGATCAACGTGCGACAAGGTTCCGGCAACCTACGCTTTTGCAATTGGAATCGTTGCCGGGGTACTCTCCACCGTTGGCTTCGCCGTCATACAAGACCGGTTCCAAAATGCGACCAAGAAAGTTGACACGTGTGGAGTTCTCCACCTTCATGGCTTGCCTGGGTTGTTCGGAGGTCTTGCCGCGATGATTGCCGTAGACGGGATCAGCCGGGGCGATCAGGCCAAAGGAATCCTCATCACTGCTGTGCTCGCCACGCTGACTGGGCTTGTAGCAGGCAAGATTTTGTCGCTCGTTGGAAGAAGGAAAATCCCATACGTCGATTCCGAGGAACTTGCCGTCGATTGATAGCAACCCCTGCTTAAGAAAATAAAAAGGGGGCCTCTCCCCTTGTTTTCGGGTGCGTAATACGTGGAAATACAGAAAAAAACCCTGGCGGCCAATGTTGGCACTTTTCTTGCTTTATAGTGCTCCATTAATGGAGGAAGAAAATGCAAAGACAAAACAATACGGTAGCCGGGGGAGTACTCGAAAACGGAGAAACCTGTGTCGGAATCCACGAGCTGATAGACTGGCAGATTATCCAATATCGGCAAGCGGTAAATACCCATCGCCACGATCTCTCCAAAGTGGAGGGGCGCTGCGTGGCTTGGCAGGAAGCTGAAAAGGATTTCAACACTGCAGACCGGTCTGTAATGGGGAAAAAGTCGCGCGTTGAATATTGCGGCATTATTTGCCCCTCCCGAAAAAACTGCCTGGTTGCGCTGCACTTCTCGCGCAACGAAGAGGCCGAATCCCTTTACCACCGGGCAGGATAGAAAAACCGGATCCGTACTAGATAAAAGCAAGGAAGGGCTTGTCGCGACCAAGCCCTTCACTCTCATTCCCCCAAGGCAGTGAAGCCGCAACCAAAAGTCCCACCCCCGGAATTGCCCCTATGATGGCCTTTTACGGGTGCTTGGGTCACTCGTGGAAGCCTATGCCTGAGGGACTTAACCGCATCCATTTTTTGCTGCGTAAAAATGATAGAACCTTCTATCGAAGGTTCTAATCGACTGTTTTCCTTGGCAATCTTCGATTACAAAAACAGAGGTTAAAATCGGGGCATCGAGCGGGCTCGAACCCTCCCTTCCACACTTTATCCTGTTCATTTCCGGCGGGGGCTTTTATCTTGTTCCTTTTCCAGCCTTGAAGAGGGATTTTCGTGAGTCGCGTACCGTTTTGCCATCTGCATTTCCATACCAGCTACAGCCTGCTCGACAGTGCCGTAAAAATCAAGGAGGCCGTTTCGGCCGCCAAGGATATGGGCATGGAGCACATGGCGATGACCGACCACGGGGTGCTGTATGGCGCGGTGGATTTCTACAAAACCTGCCGGAGCAGCGGAATCAAGCCGATTATTGGCTGCGAGGTCTATGTGGCGCGCCACGGCGTGGAGGAGCGCAGCTCACAGCGCAACAACATGCATCTGGTGTTGCTGGCCGAAACGCAGGAGGGCTATCAGAACCTCGTCAAACTCGTCTCGACCGCCCATCTCGAGGGGGTCTACTACAAGCCACGCATCGACAAGGCCCTGCTGCGCAAGTACAGCAAGGGGTTGATCGGCCTCTCCGCCTGCCTGCGGGGCGAGGTGAACGAGGCCTGCAAGAACGGCGACCTCGACCAGGCCGAAGCCTTGGCGCGCGAATATTCCGATATTCTCGGCGAAAACAACTTTTTCCTCGAATTGCAAGACCACGGCTTGGCGGATCAGAAAACAGCCAACCAAAACATGCTGGAGATTGCGCGGCGCACCAAGCTTCCACTCGTGGCGACGAACGATGTCCACTATGTCCGCAAGGAGCACGCCGAAGCGCACGATGTGCTGATCTGCCTCCAGCGCAACGACCTTGTGGCCGATACCACCCGCCACCGCTACGAAGGCGACCAGTTCTACATGAAAAGCGGCGAGGAGATGGCCGCCCTCTTCCCCGACCAGCCCGAGGCCATCTCCAACACGGTCGAAATCGCCCACCGCTGCAACGTCGAATTCGAGTTCGATCTACCTGCCGAGCGGCTCCACTTTCCCACCTTCGACCTCCCTGAAGGTTTTACGGATAAAAAGAGCTATCTCATCCACCTTGGAAAAACCGGACTCGAAAAACTCTACAACCTCCCCGACCTTGATCAACCCAAGGATGAGCGCGAAAAAGAGATTAACGAACGGTTCTACTACGAAGTCGGAATCATCGAAAAAACCAACTATATCAACTATTTCCTCGTCGTACAGGACTTCATTCAATGGGCGCGGAACGAAGGAATTCCGGTGGGTCCCGGCCGCGGATCAGGCGCTGGATCGCTACTCTCCTACTCATTATCGATCACCACGGTCGACCCCCTTAAATACAGCCTGATTTTCGAACGCTTCCTCAATCCCGACCGCGTCTCCCCGCCTGACTTCGATATCGACTTTTGCCCAACCCGCCGCCAGGACGTCATCAAATATGTGCGCGATAAATATGGCGAGGACTGCGTTGCGCAAATCATCACCTTCGGGACGCTCGGCGCCAAGACCCTGATGCGCGACCTCGGACGCGTTCTTGAAATTCCGCTATCCTACTGCGACCGCCTTGCCAAGATGATTCCCGAGACGCCCGGTACCACGCTCGAAAAGGCACTGGCGGAAAGTCCCGACTTCAAGAATGCCATCAACAGCGAACCGGAAGCCAAACGCATTATGAAATATGCGCGGGTGCTCGAAGGGTTGCCGCGCCATTCGGGCATGCACGCCGCCGGCGTCGTTATTGGCGAAAAGCCACTGATCGAAATCATCCCACTCACGCGCGAGCCAAAGGAAAAGCTCATCGTCGTCCAGTTCGAAAAGGGGCCGACCGAAGCCATCGGGCTGCTTAAGATGGATTTCCTTGGGCTGAAAAACCTCACGATCATCCATGAGGCCTGCTCGCTCATCAAGCGCAACCACGGGATCGAAATCGATCCCGAAAAGCTGCCGCTCGACGATGCCAAGACCTTTGAACTGCTGGCGCGTGGCGACACCGTCGGCATCTTCCAGCTTGAATCCGGCGGCATGCGCGACACCCTGCGGCAAGTCGCCCCCGACTGCATCGAGGACATCATTGCCATCCTCGCGCTCTACCGCCCGGGACCGATGCAGTTCATCCCGGATTTTACGAAGCGCAAGCACGGGAAGGAGGAGGTCGTCTACGACCACCCATTGCTCGAACCAATCCTGAAAGAGACCAATGGCATCATCGTCTATCAGGAGCAGATCCAGCAGGCCGCGCAAAAACTGGCCGGATTCTCGCTCGGCGAGGGGGATATCCTCCGCCGCGCCATGGGAAAGAAAAAACCCGAGGTGATGGCCGAGCAGCGCGGCGATTTCATCGCTGGCTGCAAAGACACCAACCAAATCGACGCCAAACTGGCCGGAACCATCTTCGACAACATTGAAAAATTCGCACAGTACGGCTTTAATAAATCGCACTCCACGGCCTACGGCTTCGTGACCTACCAGACCGCGTGGCTCAAGGCGCACTATTCCGCCGAGTTCATGGCCGCCCTGCTCTCCGGCGAAATGGGCAACTCCGACAAACTCACCGGCTTTATCTCTGAAACCAAAGGAATGGGCATCGAGGTCCTGCCGCCCTGTGTCAACGAATCAATCGGCCACTTCAACGCCGTGCAGGATGGCAGCGGCATACGCTTCGGCATGGCCGCCATCAAGGGCGTCGGCGAAGGGGTCGTTGAGGAAATCGTGAAGGAGCGCGATGAAAACGGCCCATTCGCCGGGTTAATGGATTTTTGCTCGCGTATCACCGGTGCCAATAAGAAGGTGATCGAAAGCCTAATCCGCTCCGGCGCGTTCGATTTCACCGGTATCCACCGCGCACGCCTGTTCAACGGCATCGAAACCGCCATTGGCCGTGCCGCCGAGGCGCTCAGGGACAAGGCCTCCGGCCAGTGCTCCATGTTCGACCTAATGGGCGCAACCAATGAATCGAATACAGGCTCCGACGAAGAATTCGCCGATGTCCCGACCTGGTCGGAATCCGACATGCTCGCCGCCGAAAAGGAGTTGATCGGCTTCTACATCTCCGGTCATCCACTCGCCCGCTACGAATGGGAGCTGAACACGTTTGCCCTCAAGCGCATGAAGGATCTCCAGACCCTGGATGCCGGCACCCGCACCCGCGTCGGCGGCATGATCACCGAAACCCGCAAGCTCTTCACGAAGAAAGACCAGAAGCCGATGGCCACCTTCCGCATTGAAGGATTGGAGGGATCGATCAATGCCATTATCTACCCCGGCCCGTTCGAGGACTACGGCCACCTTGTTGCCGAGGATACCACCGTCATGCTTGGCGGCACCATGATGGAGGAGGACAGCGGCGACCTGAAGTTCCAGGTCATGGAAATCTTCCCGCTCGACCAAGCCGCCAGCCTCTTTTGCGACCGTATCGGTATCCATCTTCCGGAAATGGGCGTAAATGCATATATGATGGAATCGCTCAAGTCGGCCCTTACTGAATTCTGCGGCAGCACCCCGCTCAACCTTTGCATCGAGTTTGTCGACGGCCCCAAGGTTTTCATCAACTCCGCCCACGAATACAAGGTGCGCCCCTGCGCCGAGCTGGAGCACATAATCGCACACGCCATCGGCGAGGGACTCGTCTACGTGGCCGCCAAACCCGACCCCCTGCGCAACCCGCCCAAGGAACGGAAATGGGAAAAGAGAAGGCAATAGGATGGTGAAACATAACAGAGGACAAGCAAGACCATTCACTAGTGCCTCGTGCCTAGCCCCTCATGCCTGAATAATCATGAAACATAACCCCAAACACATCGCCGAATATGTCACGCTGATACTGGTTTCCGGGCTGATCCGCATCCTGCCGCTGCGCGTGGCGTTGGCGATTGGCTGGATCTTTGCGGCAGGCACGCATTTCATCGGCCGCATGCACGTTGAGCGGACGCGCAAGCGCATCCGGGAGGTGTTCGGCAATAGCAAGACAGAGAAAGAGGTTCGGCATATCGCATGGATCGCATGGCGCAATCTCTGCTTCAACGCCATTGAGGCGCTGCGCTTCTCGAAACTTACGCTGGAAAAAATCCGGAGGCAACCGTTAGCTAGTTTAGAGCCT
>DAOUQA010000023.1 GCA_030625905.1 Kiritimatiellales bacterium
TGCCGACTCGCTCAACTGGAACACCGAGGGTTCTGAACAAAGCAACAGCCAAACGTCGCGAAGGCGTGTCATCGCCAGCAAGAAGCGGTTCCAAAAAAGGCAATGCATCTTCGCACCCAGGAAAGTGCTGAGGGCTTTCCAAAACCTTCTTAGCAAATGACAAGTCCCCGTCGAGCAGACGATCCATCCCCCGCAAACACGACATATCCAACGATAGCAGTTCTTCTCTATGGTCCTCTTTCCCAATATCACTTCCATTGATGCCGAGCGCCCCTAGACAGGGAATCAATTTCCAGAAGGGCAGATCGTGTGTTTCAAGTTGTGCCTTGAAATAGCCGGGAGCCAACCTTGCCAATACCTCAATTGATATTGTAACGGAATGCAGCGACGCCGTCCCCGCATACTCCGCATCAATCCACGAAAACAGAAGGCTTTTGCACAGGTCGATATTGCCCAACGTAATAAACGGCCGCAGTCCAGACAACGCCTCGCCTCCTCCTTTTTCAAGCAAGCGCAATATTTCCTGACCACTGAATACATCCGGGACGCCACGAAGCTTGTCTAAAATATAGAATGCAAAGGAGGAATTCTCCGAGCCATTCAAAAGTATCTGTCTGAACAGGGCAACATCCTCTTCCATCAATGGCTCCGGCCAATCCTTGGCGATGAGACGCAGCAACTGCCTATCGTTTTCATTGGCTAGGATTTCCCGGTACACCTCCCGCTTGTTTTCTGGCGGATTTTCAACAAACAAGTCCAGAAGACGAAGTTCACGGACATAGTATGCCAAACTGATTTTAGAGCTCTTGCCCCGTACCCGAATGGGTCGATAGAACTTCCGTCCACCTGAATTTAGCTGTTTTTGCTCAAATTCCGTAAGCGTTGCAGGAACCAGATAAAAGATGCCCATGCCACTCTCTCCGATCCTAAAGGATGCGGTACTGTGATAGTGAGGATCCCAAAAGACAAGATCCTGCCCCGCTTCAGACGATCCTTTAAAAGATTTGGTTACCTCTATGCGATAAGATCGTGGGCCTCGTCCTAGACTTTCCGTATCCTGGACTTCGACCACGTTCCCTTGAACAACAAGTTCCGCCTCTTTGATTGCACAATCAAATGGAGGCCGATAGCCGCTTGCCCGAGTTGCCAAAGGAAGGATCCCGATGATAAGCACCAATATCGTCTGCTGAACCCATCTATTCATGCCGCCGATGGTGATTCCGATTCGTTTCATGGGGAAGAAGATAAAAAAAGGCCCCGCGCAATGCGAGGCCTTTTGCCGGGATGTTCTCCGGGTTTAGATGAAGAGCATTTCGGCGTAGGTCGGCATCGGCCAAAGGTCGGCCGGAACGAGGGCTTCGAGCGCATCGACCGACGCGCGGAGTCCGTTCATGGCCGCGACCTGCCCGGCGGGTTCCCCGACCGCTTCGAGGGCGGCAACGCCCGACACCACCTGCTCGAGCAGGCTAGACATTTCGCCAGAAATCCCCGCAACCGCCGGAACGACGGAGTATTCGGTGATGGCGGTGACGGCGGCCGGAATGATCATCGTTTTTGCGATATCGGCGGCCGCACTGGCCTCGATGGCGATGAGGGTCTCGTAGGTTTCCTTATAGGTGTTGTAGCGGGACTCCAACTCTTCGTTGCTCAGGACACCATACTTGGCGAAGACATCCTTGGCTTTCTGCGTATTGAGCACTTCGAGGGCTTCCGGCGTGGAAACCAGGTTGGGTAGGCCAAGCTTGGCGGCTTCGTCGAGCCATTCGTCGGTGTAGCCGTCGCCGTTGAAGAGAATGCGCTTATGCTGCTTGATGGCCGCGGCAAGAATCTCTTGCAGGGCGGCATTGAACTCCTTGCCTTCGGCCACGGCGGCTTCGAGCTCGGTGCAGATCTCATCGAACGCTTCGGCCACGATCGTGTTGAGCACGATATTGGCGCCCGCCGGGCTCTGGTTGGAGCCAACGGCGCGGAACTCGAAACGATTGCCAACGAAGGCGAAGGGCGAGGTGCGGTTGCGGTCGGTGTTTCCGCGTGGCAGCTTGGGCAGCAGATCCACGCCGAGGTGGATGCTTCCGCCCTCCTTGGAGCTGCTGGCACCACCGGCTTCAATCTGTTCGACCACGTCCGTGAGCTGGTCGCCAAGGAAGACGGAAACAATAGCCGGCGGCGCTTCGTTGGCGCCGAGGCGGTGGTCGTTTCCGGCGGTGGCCACCGAGGAGCGCAGCAGGTCGGCGTGGGTGTCGACCGCTTTCATGAGCGCGACGATGATGGTCATGAACTTGGCGTTTTCGTGCGGGTTGTCGCCCGGCTTCAGCCAGTTCTTGCCGTCCGGCCCGGAGATAGACCAGTTGTTGTGCTTGCCGGAACCATTGACACCCGCGAACGGCTTTTCGTGCAGTAGGCAGACGAAGCCATGCTTTTCGGCGGTGGTGCGGAGCACTTCCATGGTGATCATGTTGTGGTCGACGGAAACGTTCAGGGTTTCGAAAACCGGTGCGAGCTCGAACTGCGCGGGGCATACTTCGTTGTGGCGGGTCTTGGCCGGGACGCCCAATTTCCAGAGTTCGGAATCGAGGTCGGCCATGAAGGCGGCAACGCGGGTCGTGATGCTCCCGAAGTAGTGGTCGTCGAGCTGCTGGTGCTTGCAGGAAGCCTTACCGAAGAGGGTGCGGCCGGTCTGCTGGAGGTCGGGGCGCTCGGCGTAGAGGTCTTGATCCAGCAGGAAATATTCCTGCTCGGAACCGAGGGTGGCCTTGGCCATGGTGTCGCCGCAGTCGATGCCGAAGAGCTTGCCAAGGCGGACGGTCTGCTCGGAGAGCACCTTCATGGAGCGTAGCAGCGGGGTCTTCTTATCGAGCGCTTCGCCATTGTAGCCGCAGAACACGGTCGGGATGCAGAGAGTGGCCGCGCCGGCATCGGCATATTTAATGAAGGCCGGGCTGGTCGGATCCCAGCCGGTGTAGCCGCGGGCCTCGAACGTGGCGCGCAGACCGCCGGACGGGAAGGAGGAGGCATCGGGCTCGCCTTGAATGAGTTCTTCACCGGAGAAGGCCGTAACAATACCCCCCTTGAAATCGGGAAAAATAAACGAGTCGTGTTTTTCGGCCGTCGCGCCGGTGAGCGGCTGGAACCAGTGCGTGTAGTGGGTGACCCCCTTTTCCATGGCCCATTCTTTCATGGACTCCGCCACTTCATCGGCAATGCTTGCATCCAGCATGGAACCCGTATCGATGGTCTTCTTCAACGAGGCAAAAGTTGGAGCCGACAGGCGGGCTTCCATGACCGGAAGGCCAAATACGTTTTCGCCGAATCCTTCAATGGCATTCTTCATTTCATATCTCCTTGAGCCTCTTGCCCCGAAGCTTCGGGGCCGAGGCGGTTGTTTAGTTCATGATTGTTGGTTGAATAGGGCAAGATACTGGAGTCAAACGGGTGGTACTAAACATCCCAGCAACCAGCAACCTATCAACTATTAACTGGAACAGCCCCGAAACTTCGGGGCAAGTTCCTCTCATATTAATTGCCCCCAAAACCGGTGGCAATGCACTCCAACTCCAGAAACGGCCTTTGTAAAAAACCTGCCTCCATTCAATTTATGTAAAATCGAATGCCCTTAAGCATTAAGCGTGCCGAAGACCTGTTGAAAGTTTATCTAGCTGCAGCACAATGTATTACAACTATCAACAAGATCGTTGCGATCCGAAATAGATACACTATTGTCGAAGCTTTCCCCAAAAAGATACATAAATGGCACGCTGGCTTTATGTGTTTTTGGAAGGAGGCATGGTATCCTGCTCTAACCGCTTTTCGAGCTGCTTGACCTTATCCTTCAGTTTAGGCAACAGGATCATGTTGGCTATCATTTTCTTGGCCTGCAAGTGTGTCATGGCTGGCGATCCCATGACAAAATCCTTGGGTGGCACATCCTTCATCACTCCGGCTTGAGCGCCGATAATTGCGCCGTCGCCCACTTTCAAATGCCCGGCCAATCCGGACTGGCCGGCCAGAATCACGCGGGATCCAACGGTGGTACTCCCGGATATACCGGCTTGGCCACACAACACGGAATGTTCACCAATCACGACGTTGTGGGCAACTTGCACCAGATTGTCGATTTTCGTGCCCTTTCCGATTCTGGTCTTGCCGAAACGGGCACGGTCGATTGCCACATTGGCGCCAATTTCCACATCGTCCTCGATGACCACTTTCCCAATCTGTGGAATCTTGATTCGCGACCCGTCTTCCTGCACCGCGTAGCCAAAGCCGTCGGAACCGATCACCGCACCGTTATGGATGATGACGCAATTGCCAATCTCCGTGAATTCGCGGATGGAAACGAGAGGATGAAGAAAGCAGCTGTCACCGATAGCGGTCTTATATCCAATGTGGCAATTTGGAGAAACGACCGTATTGGATCCGATTGCGACCCCCTCTTCCACCGTACAGTTTGCCCCGATGCAAACCCCCTCGCCGAGCTGTGCGGATTCGGCAACCACTGCGGATGGATGCACTCCTGCCAACGGGCTGGGCGGTATTTCGTAAAACAGTTCCGCCGCTTGGGCGAATGCCTGGTCGGAGTTTTCAACGCGCACCAGTGCGCATCCGACGGGGCGGTCCCAGTCGTTCGGCACAATCACCGCCGAAGCCTTTGTCGATGCCACTTGTGCAGCATACTTGGGATTGGAAAGGAAACTAATGTCGCCTGCGCTTCCCTCGCCAAGCCCAGCAACCGCAGTAATTTCAATATCCCCGTCGCCGTCGAGCATGCCGTCAAGCTTTTCAACAATTTCCGAGAGCTTCATCATTCGCTACTCCACATTGGTCGAGGGCTCCTGATCCAGAGACTCCTCATGCCCTTCGTTCAAGATCGTTAACACTTCGACCGTGATATCCTTTTTGGGATTCGCAAAGAGAACCACCTGCATGCCGGCGCGGCTCTGTGCCGAGCGATCAATCACACCGGCAAAGCCCTTCTCCTTCGAATAGAGAACGACGGTCTCGCGGATTTCGTCGAACAACTTGCGGCTCATCCGGGCATTCTGCTGTTCAAGCTGTTGCTTCCGAAGTTTTTCGAAGTCGATCATTTCCTGCTCGCTCTTCTGCAGCTCCACCAATTTTTCCTCGAGTTGATTGCGTTTGCTCTCGCGGGTCTCTTCGCTCAGGGTTTTGTCGCGGGCATCGTTGCGGAGGGTCTCGACCTCCTCCTTCAGCACCTTTGCCTCGCCCTCCATCGTCTCGCGCTCGAATTTGATGTCATCCGCCTGTTGCCGGATCTGATCCTGGGCCAACTGGGTCTTATAGAATCGTTTGAACACCTCCTGGACATCAACAAAAACAACATCACCGGCGGCATGCGCACCAGCGGCATACAGAACGGCAGTCAGCAGAAGGGTCGGGAAATGCTTTTTCATACTCTAAATCCTTTCTTTTGGAAACAGGCAGGCATTCTACCCAACCCGCCGGGGGGTTTACAAACAAATCGTGCGGCTATCGGCGAAGAAGATTCCAGTTCGATTGTCCAATTTCGTTGCTGTAGTCGAGATCCAAGATCTCGGTTGTCTGTGGATACGGAATCACCGACCCCACCTAGAATTTTGGCCGTAATCCCCTTGATTGTGGAAGAGACCGATTCCAACACCACCGGCTTTTCGAGCAGGTTGCTGGCTGTGATGGTTTGCGATATTTCGCTATCCTTAAGCAATGCCCCGAGGCGAACAAGATTAGGGGATTAGGGGTCAGCACGTTGAATACAACCTTGCTCAACACCAACTGTATCGAGACCCATTCAGGAATGTCCGCGCCAAGATCCGGCGCGTAAGCCGCTGGAGACCCGAGACGCAAATGGCCTCGAAGTGGCTGGCCTATGCCCTGCTCGAAGCCGAACGCGGGTTCCGTCGAATCAACCACTGCAAGGATATGGCAAAACTTGCTGCAATCTTGAAAAGTATTTCTTCCCCTCCTCCTGAGGAGGGGAAGAAGGCTTCGCCTTCCTCTTCCGCCCTTGACCAAGAACCTGCAACCGAGTACAAACCCTAACCAATGAACAGGAGGCTACACCTCCAGTTTTAACAACGGAAAAAACACCCCGTTTTCCGGGGCAGGGGTGATTTTAAGAACCTTTTACCTGTTTAATATGTGACATGTCGGTTTGACGTGCCCATAATTTCCACTTCGCTGTGTGACACGTGTATGAACAAAAAGAGGGTCAATTCATGGATGCTTCCAGTTTAAACCAGTTGTTTCTCGCATTTATTATGCTGATTCCCATTGTCCTGGTCGCCCGGGCCGTGGTTGCCGGCACAAAGTACTCGCCAATTCTAATTATTGTTGTGTTTGGTCTGCTTATGGGCTTTTTGCTCGAACGAAGCGGCGTCGCTGCGGCGGGTCTTCCCGATCTTGTGATTATAGACCTAATGAGCAAGGAGACGGTTATTGTCTTGATTGTGGCATTTTTTGTCGGCGGCCAAGAGCTTAATAAAATCATCACGAAGAAACGCCTGGAGATCGAAGATCTGGTGATTCCATCCCAGGAAGAGGTCATTCTCGGCACCAAGCGGACTCAATTATTCTTTATCATTCGCTCGTTTTTTATTCTTCTGGCCATTCAGGGAGCCTACGCCCTGATTATGGGCAAAACCGGCGAAGGCTCCATGGCCAAATCCTATCCGATCTTGACCTATCTGGGCTTTATGGGAGCCATCATCATTATCGATTCCCGGGCAACGATCCGGAACAAGCACCTCTATTTGATCAAAGGGCTCGCGGAAATGGCCGCTATTCTGGCTCTGCTCATTGCCTCTTTCTTCGTTTCCAAATGGGTCAAGCCGTTCATTCCACTACCCCAGATTTTCTTTGCGATGCTTTTATCCGCCACGCTGGGATCTCTTCTGAAGAATTGGCGCTTCGGCCCAACGATGCGCTCCCTTCTTTTTGCCGGGATTCCCGTTGTTCTCGCCGCGAACTTTCTGATCGGCGGCTCCCGCATGCTTCAGGCCTTTTCCATCGGCGGGATGTCCAAAGTGATTGGCTACGGTTTCTTCGGTCAACTCTTATGGATGTTTGGCGGATTGCTTCTTTTAATCAAATTCGGCAAAGCCAACCATGTAAGAAACTTGGCTCCGGGTATGGCTGGGTCCCTTTCGCACTCCGGGCTCACCGGTGCCTGTACCGCCGAGGATCTGGGACCCGAGGCCGCGGCCCGGGCACCGATCATGATCAACGTCCCGTTTTTCGGCCATCTGTTCGTGTTCACCATCCTTGCCTATAGCGCGGCCCGGGGCTCTCTTGTGGTGCTTCCCGCTGCGGCAGTGGCGCTGCTGGGGGCTGCCCTTACCGTTCTTTCACTGCGGAAGCTCCGCAAGGCGGAAGGCCGGGAGGTTGCCGAAGTGAACGGGCTCATGCTCTTTTGCTTCGGCTGGCAGCTGACTGCGGTATTCGGTAGCTTTATTCTCCAGCACTTTGGCGGGGTTCCCATCAACAACGCCGCGATGGGCGCCTCTTCGGCCATTTCCCACTTCGGGCTTTTCGCCGCCGTTCAGGGCGGCATGTTCGGATCGGAAGCCGCAGGGCTTATTCCCTTTATCTTTGCCATGCCGTTCCTTGTTCATCCCCTGGTTTTTGGAATGTTCGGGCGCGCGATGAAGAAAGACGGAACCATGCCCGTGAAACCCGTCTACCTGTTGACCGCGATCGGGTTTGCGGGCTCTCTGTGGTTTCTGTTCGTCCTTTAGCCTTTTTAGTCGAAGGCCGGAAAGTCAAAGGTCGAAAGTCGTCTATGCAGACCTTTGACTTTCAGACCTTTGACCTTTGACCTTTGACCTCTGACGGCTGACGGCTGATTTATAAATCAGCCAGCACCTGCGGGGCGGATGATAGACCCAGTTCTTTCAGAATGCCCTGTGTTACTTCGTCGATCCGCCCCTCGCCGGTATAGCCGTTTTCAAGCAGAAACCCGGCGAAACGGCGGCACACCTCAACGAACCGGGCCGGTTCCGCAACGAGCTGCTTCAGGTTGTCGGGCTTGAAAAGGAGCGTGAAAAAGCCCTGCGCATTCACATCGCCGATCAGAGTGAACCCGTTTTCCGTCTCAGGGTGCAAGTTGTAGTGCATCGTTCGTTCGCCGTGGATCAGTGCCGGAGCGACGGCCAGCATCAGATGGTCCTCGTCAAACGACGCCTTGAACAGAAAGCCGGATTTTTCAGTCACAATCCAGGGGTCGTTCAGCGCGCGAATCCATTCTTTAGCGGCGGACGCATCGCCGGTCTTCCCATTAAGAGTCACTCTGCGGATTTCCATGCCGGAAGAGTAGCGAAATTCCAGACGTTGGAAAGCCAGCAGTGGCGTTGATTCCAATTTCCCCCCTTTTTCTATTAATACGTGACCCCTTCTATGACCCCTGCTATTCTATTCTACTTCTATGGCGGTTCGTGGATGCCAAGGAAGATTCTGACCAAAAAGGCTATGCGATGCTTCGCTACCCATGCTTGAATCAACAGATTCCACATACCTTGTGGGGGATAAAAATGAATGGGAGGAATATATGAAATCCAGATCAGGAACAGTAAAATTGCTTGCCGTGCTTTTATGTAGCCTGCCCATTGGCGGTCGTGCAGTGGAGGATGCCAAAGGGAGCATTCCGCCAAAGAGCGTTGTGGTGTTTGATGTTTGGAACTATTTTGAGGAGGCCAACATCACGAACACCCCGCACCGGGCGGACATTATCTATATGCTCACTTCGTTGCAGGGAATCGTTAACCGAGAGGAGCCCCGGCTTTATCTGTTAACCGCTCTTGCATTGTTCGATCTGGAATCGAAGTACATTTCTGATCCGGATCGGGCAAAGCGATCCGTCACGGAAATGGATGCGGTGTGGTTGGAGTATTTAAAGGAAAAGGGATGGATCGATCCGGCCTCCATCGTGCAATCCGACACGCTGGCGGAGGTAGTGGAGCATTTCAGGGGCGAGATCAAAGGCTTGGTGAAATGGGATGTGTCTGTGGGAGCCACCATTAATGCCGCCTTCATGGCGGCAGGGGCGGAGGATCTGCTTCCCGTCTCCAATACGTTGGCGGACGGTAGGCTGCTGGCCTGGTTCGAGAAGGAGTTTCCTAATCTAAAGGTGAAGTTGGATATGTCCGGGGTATTCTCGGGCGGATCGAAGAAGATTTCGCTGGACGGAATTACGTTTTCTAGTTGCGGTTCGGCCAAAAACGATGTCTATCGATTTTCCATCGAACGGTTCATGAAGCGCAGGACGCTGAATCCTAGCTGGATATGGTACAATTGCGATGCCTCGGTTTGGACGATGGAGGGCGGGTGGCCGTCGGCCGTTTATGGACGGGATCTGTACGAGCGTTTGGGGGATCAGGCGAGTTTCCAACACAACGGGTTGTACAATGCCGATTTTTGGATCAGCAAGCGTGGAATATTTCTGGACTTGTATCCTTGGACAGACTCGGCACCGTCCGATGATCCAGGCCAACGGGTGGGCGAAGATTTCAAGACGTGGAATGATATTCTGGAGTGGTCATACGAACAGCGGGATGGAAAATTTGGGGTCGTGGGCGGATTTATCCCTTGGTGGATCAAATATACCAAGGCGCAGGGTAATCCGCATGATGCCGTACCCGGCGAGCATCAATTCATCCGGTTAATCACCTCGTACAATATGGCCAATGATGCCGATGCCGCATTTGGCATTGCCAACGCCTCGTTTTTCCAGCATATGCCGAAGATCCCGCAAGAGGAATGCCAATGGACGTATCCAGCGAGCCTGGCGCTGGAGCCGGAGACGACCTACATCGCCTTTTTGATGATGGATTATGATGGGTCGGCTTGGCTGAATCAGGCGGCGATTTCAATTTATCGGGATGCGGAACGAGGTAGAATCCCCCTGAACTGGTGCATCAATCCCGTTTTGAACGAGCGGGTTCCCCACGCCTTCCGGTATATGGTGGAAAACCGTACCGAGCTGGACTTTTTTGGTATTGAAAGCGATGGCGCAGGCTACATTTCCCCATACTACCTCCAGCAGGGAGTGCGGGCGGGGCGCATACAAACCAGCGGCATAAAGGCCTACGAAGATTTTGCGAAGACCCTCCGGAAGCGGTTTGGTTATCAATACGCGGCCTTCTACATCACATCCTCGTCGGAAGCCCCCTGGCTGGAAATGTGCGCGCGCCTCAATCCGGCGGGTTTCGGTGTCGCTGAAGCTTCTCCCCCGCCGTCCGTGGGCGAAACCCCTGTCATTAAGCTCAAATACTATGGGCCTGGTAATATTTCCGATGGAACGTTTGCACAGGCTCTGGACGAGGTTTATTCAAGGAATTTGAAAGGGAATAGGGAGATTCATTTCGAACCTTGGCGCTGTATTCTCGTGAACCCGACCCAGATTGCAACGGTCGTGGGGGAGATGGAGAAAAAGTATCCCGCTGCCAAGGTGAAGATCGTGGATTGGCCGAACCTGCTTCAATTGAAAAAACAATATCTAAACCTTCAGGGAAGGGGGAAATAATGACCCCCAAACAGTCTCGGAAAAGGGAAAAGAGAAAAGGGGCAGCAATGAAGTGCAATGGCAACCCATAGGATCGTAGATTTCCTTTTTCCATTGATTTGGCCATTGCCGCCAGTACAATCCCCGCATGGTTGAAACCCTTTCCATCGATATCGCGAACCCACAGCCGGAGCGGCTGGAGCGGGCGCGAAAAACACTGGCCGAAGGCGGGCTGGTGATTGTCCCGACGGAAACGGTCTATGGCATTGCCTGCGACCCCACCGTGCCGGGTGCTCTGGAAAAGCTCGTTGCCGCCAAGGGGCGCGATGGCAGCAAGCCGATCGCCCGGCTCGCCGCCCGTGCGGAGCAGGTTTCCGCAATGGCCACGGGTTGGAACGAAGGCTTGCAGTCGCTCGCCGCCCGCTATTGGCCAGGGCCGCTCACCATCGTGCTCGAAACCACCGCAGGCTGGACAGGCTACCGCGTACCCGACCATGCCGTGGCGCTTGCACTGGCCAAAATCTGCGGGTGCACGCTGGCGCTGACGAGTGCCAACCTGAGCGGCAAGCCGGACGCCAGAACCGCGCAGGAAGCCATGGCCTCGGTCGAAGCCGACCTTGCGCTCGACAGCGGCCCGGCGGCCGAAGATGCCGTTCCCAGCACCGTCGTGAAGGTGGCTGGCGAACAAATCGAATGCCTGCGGGAAGGGAAAATTCCATTCGACGAAGTGCAGGCGACATTCGTCGCTGCACTTCCGGAAGCTCTAAATTCCAATCCCTAAATCCGAAACAAGCAGCAATTATTCAATGGATTGGAATTTATTTAGGATTTAGAGTTTAGTTGCTTAGAAATTGATAAAATCGGAGATTTTATGAAGACGGTTCTCTTTGTCTGCACGGGGAATACCTGCCGTAGCCCGATGGCGGAGGCGCTTTTCCGGCACCGGATCGGTGACGAAATGCAGTGGGAAGCCTGCTCGGCGGGCACTTTTGCAGGAGCAGGCTTCCCCGCCAGCTCCAATGCCGTCGAAGCAATGCGCGAACTCGGAATCAATATCGACGGGCATCGTAGCCAGCCTATCACTGCGGAACTTGTACAGCAGGCCGATTTGATCGTCACCATGACGGCGGGGCATCGCTTCGAACTCCTCCAGAACTTCCCGAAGGTTGGAAACAGAGTTTTCTTGATTAAGTCGTTCGGAACGTCAAAAGTGCCTGCCGATATTCCCGATCCATTCGGTGGATCGCTCAATATCTACAAGAAAACACGGGATGAGATCGATCAGGCCCTCTCGGACCTGATTCTTTTTATTCACGATGCCGCAGGCAAAGGCTGACGCTTTGCGCGGCGTTATCAGTTAATCGTTATTGGTTATTGGTGTAATGCATTGCCCGGCAGGCAACTTCCCCGATAACCCGTAACAAATAACCATTAACCGGAAGCTGCGAAATGTAGCTTCCCAAGAGGAACGACTTAATGAAAATCGCGATTGGATCGGACCATGGCGGCTATGCACTGAAAACCCGCCTTGTCGAAATTCTCAAGGAAAAGAACATCACCGTTGAAGACATGGGCTGCGACAGCCCCGAATCGGTCGATTATCCCGACTATGCCGCCGCCGTGGCAGATGCGGTTTCCAACGCAACCGTCGACCAAGGCATCGTTATCTGCATGACCGGCATCGGCATGAGCATGGCAGCCAATAAATTCCCGCGCGTGCGCGCTGCACTCTGCCTGAACGCGGAAATGGCCGCATTGACCCGCCAGCACAACAACGCCAACGTGCTTTGCCTTTCCGGGAAATACACGGTTGAGAGCGAGGTCGAAGGCCTTCTCGAAGCATGGCTCAACAACGCGTTCGAAGGCGGTCGCCACGAGCGGCGCGTTAAGAAAATCAAGGACTACGCATCCGAAACCGCCGGCACCCTCGCCGTATACGACACCGACCCGGAAATCTACGCCCTGCTCAAAAAGGAAGATCGGCGGCAAAAGGAAAACCTTGAGCTGATCGCCTCCGAAAACATTGTGAGCAAGGCCGTACGCGAAGTGCAGGGCTCGCGCATGACCAACAAATATGCCGAAGGCTATCCGGCCAAGCGCTGGTACAACGGCTGCGAATGGGTCGACGAAGCCGAGCGCCTCGCCATTGACCGCATCAAGGAACTGTTTGGTGCCGAACACGCCAACGTGCAGCCGCACTGCGGAAGCTCCGCCAACATGGGGGTCTACTTCGCCGTGCTCAACCCCGGCGACACCATCCTGGCCATGAGCCTCGCCGAAGGCGGTCACCTGACCCACGGCCACCCGATGAACTTTTCCGGCCGCCTCTTCAACATCATCCCCTACGGCGTCGATCAGAAAGACGAGCAGATCGACTATGTGCAGCTCCAGAAACTGGCCGAGGAGCACAAGCCGAAAATGATCGTGGCCGGCGCCAGCGCCTACTCGCGCATCATCGACTTCAAGAAACTTCGAAAAACGGCCGACAGCGTTGGTGCCTACCTGATGGTCGACATGGCCCACATTGCGGGCCTCGTGGCCACCGGTTGCCACCCCAACCCGGTGCCGCATGCCGATTTCGTGACCACCACCACCCATAAAACCCTGCGCGGCCCGCGCGGCGGCACAATTCTCTGCAAGGAAAGGTTTGCCGCCGATATCGATAAGCAGGTCTTTCCGGGCATCCAAGGCGGCCCCCTCATGCATACCATTGCCGCCAAGGCCGTTTGCTTCCATGAAGCGCTCCAACCAGCCTTCAAGCAATATCAGCAGCAAGTCGTGAAGAACGCCCAGGCTCTGGCCGCCGCGCTCGAAGACGACGATATCCGCCTGGTTTCCGGCGGAACCGACAACCACCTGATGCTCGTCGACCTCACCAAGACCGGCGTAACCGGGAAGGATGCGGCGACCGTGTTGGACAAGGCCGCCATTACCGTCAATAAAAACGGAATCCCGTTCGACAAAAAGAGCCCGTTCGTCACCTCCGGCATCCGCATTGGTTCCCCGGCCGTCACCACGCGCGGAATGAAGGAGGCAGAGATGGAAAAGATTGCCGACTTCATCAAGCGTGTTCTACGCAATGCCGACAACGAAACCGTTATCGCGCAGGTTCGCGAAGAGGTTCTCGCCCTCACGGCGGGATTCCCCCTTCCGTAGTCCACTGACATGCATCCGCGATCCATGATCGCGGATGCACGTTCAAGGAGTTCGCCTAACAGATAAAAAGCGCCCCGAATCTTCGGGACGCTTTTCCTATTTAGGAGAGGAGAAATCTATTTCTTTGGCTCGATCCGGCCAACGAACTTTACCCCGGAATCGCCTTGCTGGTCGGGGAAAAGACTCAGGTTGTCGGGAAGTTTGGGATAGGAAATCGTGTTAGTGGAAACGGCAGTGTGTTGCTCAAAGGCAACCATTCCGTCGGCAACCGTATAGATGCCGGTATGGCTTTGCGATGCATTCCGGGAATTAATTCCTAGATATTGGAGGCCGGCAAAGACAACGAACAGAGCCGCAATGCCGTATTTGGGCTCGGTAAAAAACCAAGGGATGTTCACTTCCAGCAGATCGGCCAAGCTCCAGTGCTTTCTACTGCTCGCCTCGCGCACCCGGCGCATAATGTTCTGCTTGTTGCGGATCATTCGGGCGGCATCGGGATTCTCGTAGACTTTCAGATGGAACAACTGTCGCAACAGCGCATCCGCCGGATCTTCGGCCGCCGTTTCCGGGTTGTTATTTCTGTCCATCATTTCATGAACTCCGTTAATTCCGCCTGCATTTGCCTTCTTGCGTAGAATAACCTCGACCGAACCGTACCAACCGACGCCTTTACCACTTTCGCGATCTCATCATGCGGGACACCCTGCATATCATGCATTACCACAACGGTTCTGTGTTTTTCAGACAGGTGTTGCAGGGCTTCGTTCAATTTTTCTTGAAGTTCCGACAAACTAATGTTTCGCAGAGGCGATCCTTTTGCGGTGAGGTCGTGGTAGGTTTCGTCCGCCTTGATCTCCTGATCGAACTGGTCGAGGCTCAGGGCGCGCTTGCGGTTGCGCTTTTTGCGGTAGTTGATGGTCTTGTTGACGGCAATGCGATAGAGCCAAGTATAGAAGGACGACTTGCTACGAAAGCGCGGCAGAGCCTCGAACGCCTTCACGAAAACCTCCTGCGTCAGATCCTCGGCATCCTCCCGGTTGCTCGTCATGTTGTAGGTCAGGCCATAGATTTTCCCATGATACCGCTCCACCAGCTCATCGAATGCGCACATGTCGCCCTGCTGCGACTTGAGAACCAACTCTTCATCGGTAGGGCCATTCCCCTCTTTGGGAATTTCTTCGGTTTTAGGATTTAAGCTACCCGCCATAACTACCTGCTACGCTATTCCAGTGATCCCCTTCTTGTCAGTAAAATATTTCAAGCCCTGAAATTATTCTTCTACGTTCAATTATTTCCGTTTCGGCGGCGGCTCCTTGCCCAACGCCTTGAGTACCTGCTGCAAATCCTGCCAGACCTCCTTTTTCTTCGACGGGTCGCGAAGCAGATAGGATGGGTGGAACGTCGGCATTAGCTTTAAGCCCTCGTATTCCTGCCACGTACCGCGCAACCGGGTGATCCCGGCGGTCTTTCCGAGCAGCCCTTTGATCGCCGTCGCACCCATCCCAACAATGACCTTGGGCTTGATCAACCCAATCTGCTGCCGCAAATACGGCAGGCACGCATCCATCTCTTCCGGCAGCGGCGCGCGGTTGTTCGGCGGGCGGCACTTTACGATATTGGCGATAAATACCTCTTCGCGCTTATAGCCCATCGCCTCGATCATCTTCGTCAAAAGCTGCCCGGCCTTGCCGACGAACGGACGACCCTGCGCATCCTCGTCCGCCCCCGGCCCCTCGCCGATGAACATGATATCCGGCGAATCTACGTGCCCCTCCCCCGGTACCGTATTTGTGCGTCCCTCGAAAAGCGGACAGTTGCGGCAAGTCGAAATATGCGCCGTAATTTCCTCCACGGACTTCAAATCCCTCGGAATCGGCGCAGCCCCCACCGTCACGGCCTCGGGAATTTCCACCTCCGGCTGCCTGGCCAGCTCCGCCAGCACGGCACGATCGACTTCCAACCGCTGGACGCCCTCGTCGCGCTGGTATTCCAGATAATTC
>DAOUQA010000264.1 GCA_030625905.1 Kiritimatiellales bacterium
CCTTCCACCATAACTGGATCATCCGAGAGAATGCCTGATTCAAAGTTTCTCCGGTTACCGCCTTTTGCCCCCATACCCGCACCGGTGAGATTGGCACTCCCCGTATAGGCTATGTTCCCATCAACGATTACACTTTTGAAGTGAACCCTCGGACACAGCATTCGCTCCAGTCCATCTATTAATAGGGGAAACCGATCAAAGTCCCTCCTGAAATTGGGCCCTGGTTCCTTGGCATGTAATAAACGAACCGAAATCCCATTTTCTATCAAATCTGAAAGCACGTTTAGAAAGGGAACCATCCTGTTCCCTTTTTTCACATACATATCCTTTATATCAGCGGTAGCAATCCATACATAGCGGTCTGCCTCAACCACCACCTTCTGAATGACACGTTCGTAGATTTGCTTATCGGATATGAGTTCAGTGGGCATAAGTATCAATTATTGCGGACTCATTTCCGTTGTGTTGCCGGTAGAGTTGTCGCATGAAATCTCGCTGAGATATGTTCATGTTTTATCCTACAGTTAAATATGTGGATTCCATATATCATCGAATGCAAATCCACTAATCTCCCTGTGTTTATTGGTTATAATAGATTTTCCATGTCGGGATAGCCTGATTCTATACACCGTTTTGCAGGGCTTGTCGATTTGATCCTGTTTCCCAAAGGCTTATGGAAAGCATCTTTGCTTGTGGGGCGGAAAGCCGTGCAACGCGAGGCCGGATGTCTCTGTAGAAAATGGAGGGACGGGCTCTGTCCCGAATAACGAACATTGCTTCAAATCCACCCGCTTTCCCATAAAAATATACGAAGAGCCTATGAAACATCCTAATGTTCGGCAGGATTCAGGGATTTTGGTTGAAATAATCCGCAATCCTTGGAGAATGCCGGTCATGTTTTTCATAGGTTCCATCTTTCGGGCAACCAATAGGATTCACCATGGATAAACCGCAAAACATAGCCATTCTTGGAATAGGACTGATGGGTGCATCGTTGTCGCTCGGGCTGAAGAAGCGCGGCTTTGCGGGGCGTATCCTCGGTTATGCCCGCCGCGAGGAAACGCGAACCCGGGCCTTGGAACTGGGCATTGCCGACGTGGTTTTCGCCGATCCGGCCGAAGCCGTGCGCGAGGCCGATATTATCGTGATTTGCGTGCCGATCTGGACGATCGCCAAGCTGGCGGAACAGATTGTTCCGGCACTCAAGCCCGGAGCAGTGGTGACGGATGTGGGCAGCACCAAGTCCGAATTACTTAAGATAATGGAGCCGCTGTTTATCGCTTCCAAAGCCTGTTTTGTGGGGTCGCATCCGATCGCCGGTTCGGAAAAAACCGGAATCGAGGCGGGGAATCCCGATCTGTACGAAGGTCGTTTGACGGTGGTCTGCCCATCGGACGGAACCCCGGATGAAGCACGGACGGCGGTTTCCGGTCTTTGGAAGAGCACGGGTTCGGAGGTGGTTGAAATGTCGCCGGTGGCACACGACGCGATGCTGGCCTCGACCAGCCATCTGCCGCACATGGTTGCCGCCGCCCTCGCGCGCTCGGTGGCCGATGGCGATCCGGCGGAAAAGGCCGCCTTTTGCGGAACTGGCTTTAAGGACACGACGCGCGTGGCCTCCGGCTCGGCGGATATGTGGGTTGACATCATCGACACCAACCGTACCGCGCTTGAAGCGGGATTAGATCGTTTCCACGAAGAATTGCAGGGGTTGATTAAAATCCTGCGCGGCGGCAACCAAGGGGATATTCGACAGTGGCTTGAAGATGCTGCCGCCGACCGCAACCAAATCCTTAAATTAAACCGATTTCTAAAAAGGTAGTTTCCACCACGGAGGCACAGAGGATATAAAACTCCGAGTCTCAGTGCTCTCTAGCGAAGCGGGTGGTAAAAGTTTAGTTATGAGCAGTAAAAGAATATTTCCAGCTAAGTTAAGTGGTTCCGTGAAGGTGCCGGGCGACAAGAGTATCTCCCAGCGCGTGGCGCTGTTGGCCTCATTGGCGGAAGGCACATCGAAGGTAATTGGCTATCTCAACGGCGAGGATGCGCGCAGTACGCTTTCGGCCATGGAACAGATGGGAGCCAAGGCAGAGTTTCGCGACGATGCGCTCTACATCACCGGCGTGGCCGGACAGCTCCAACAGCCGGACGAACCGTTGAATATGGGCAACTCGGGGACCGGAACCCGTTTGTTGGCCGGGCTTGTGGCTGGTGCCGGCGTTGAAGTTTCGATGATTGGCGACGAGTCGCTGTCGTCGCGCCCGATGGGGCGCATCCGCCATCCGCTCGAACTGATGGGCGCGCACATTGGGCTGACCGGAAAGCGCGGAACATTGCCGATGATGATTGCCGGAGGCAAGTTGCAGGGCATCGGCTATCTGCTACCAATGGCTTCCGCACAGGTAAAATCCTGCATCCTGCTGGCCGGTCTGTTTGCCGAGGGCAAGACGACGGTGGTCGAACCGCGTCCGACGCGCGACCACACCGAAAAGCTTTTCCAGGCATTGGGAATCCCGGTTGAAATCAGCGGGCTTGAAGTTTCCATTGAAGGGTTTGGGCAGGACGG
>DAOUQA010000147.1 GCA_030625905.1 Kiritimatiellales bacterium
AGCCAGAACTATTCATGACAGTTACCGGCCTGACCGTAGAGGACTTCCATCTGCTTGTGCGACTTAGAGTGTTCAACACCGAGCAGATGAATCAAGCCGTTTTCGCGTTCCGACGGTACGAAGACGCGTCGCTCCGTTATACGGGCATCGAGAGTCATGAGGGTCTGACTCATTACGGGCTGTACAATACCGTGGTGGCGGTTGAATGAGTTGTGCATTAGAGAATCTCTAAACAAATTTAAATTCTAGGAGGATGCCAGCCTATCCTATTCTGGGATCAACCGGCATGAAGGTGAGGATGTCGGCTTGTTCAGCACGGTGATTAGTGCAGAGAAATATTCGGAGCTTTCTGCTTAAGGAACAACCTGCCTCTCCAGCTCCTCGATAATATACAGGTCGGCCTTGGAATAGGGAACCCTGCGGAGGTCGGAAATTTTAAGCCATTGGAAATCCTGGCATTCAATGGAGCGGGGGTGGCTGGATTTGATTTTGGCGAAGTAGGTGTGCATCTCCATCGTAAAGTGGCTGTAGGCATGTTTGACGGTGATGAGGAAGTCGCCGATCTCGACGTTGATGCCAAGCTCCTCCTTTAATTCGCGGGCAATACACTGCTGGATGGTTTCGCCGGGCTCCTGCTTGCCGCCGGGGAATTCCCACAGGCCGCCGAGCATATCGGTGTCGCGCCGCTGGGCAATGAGCACCTCGCCTTTGCGGTTGGTGACGACCGCCGCGCCGACGACGATGTGCGGCACTTTTTTCTTCGGTGCCTTGACGGGATAGTCGGTCGGTCGGCCGGATTCATGGCCAAGACAGACGCGGGCGAGGGGACAGTCGGCGTCCCGCACTTGCGAGGATCTTTGACACTGCGGATTCTTCGGCAGGCAGACGGTGGCTCCCAGCTCCATCATAGCTTCGTTGTAGTTTCCGGCATCGCCGGGGACGAGCAGGGTGTCGGCGAGTTGCTGCAATTCCTTTTTTGCGGCGCTGGAGCCAGTGTCCTTCGCATAGGCGAAGAGGCGTGAGAGTACGCGGATGACGTTGCCGTCGAGCACGGCGAGGTTGAGGTTGAAGGCGAGCGAGCCGATGGCGGCGGCGGTATAGCTTCCAATACCCGGAAGCTTGATGATTTCCTTGGCGGTATTCGGAAAGCGGCCCTTGTGGTCGGTGGCGATAATCTGCGCGGCCTTGTGCAGGTTGCGCGCGCGGGAATAGTAGCCGAGTCCTTCCCATATCTTGAGCACATCCTCTTGCGAGGCCGCCGCGAGCGACTTCATCGACGGAAAGCGCTTCATGAAGCGGTTGAAGTAGGGAATCACCTGGTCGACGCGTGTCTGCTGGAGCATCAGCTCGGAAATCCAGACGCGGTAGGGGGTGCGGTTGCTGCGCCACGGCATGGCCCGCCGGTGGCCCGCAAACCAAGGAAGTAACTCCGTTTCAATAGCTTTATGTGTGGCTTTGTTCATTCGAATGATCCGTTGATCTTGCATGAGATATTTTTCACCACCCGCTTCGCTAGAGGGTACAGAGGTTATGGAGGCTTCCTCTTTGTGACCCTCTGAGTCCTCTGTGGTGAAATTTTTCTTACTCTGGAATGTCTCCCACGCCGTCGATGATCAGGTCGGGGCGGTAGGCGAAGGTGTCGACCTCTTCGCGCGAGGTCACTCCACTGAGCACGAGCACAGTGGCGATCTCGGATTCAACTCCGGCGACAATATCGGTGTCCATGCGGTCGCCGACAATGACGGTGTCTTCTCGGCGACATCCGATTTTTTTAAGCGCGGTACGCATCATGAGTGGATTGGGCTTGCCGACAAAGTAGGCCTGTTGCCCGGTGGCTTTTTCGATGGGGGAAATGAGCGCGCCGGTGGCGGGGACAATACCTTGTTCGGTCGGGCCGGTCTGGTCGGGGTTGGTGCCGATGAGCTTGGCACCGTTCTGGACAAACTTTACGGCGCGCAGAATGTTTTCATAGGTGTAGTTGCGCGATTCGCCGACGATGACATAGTCGGGGTCGACATCGTTCATGGTGACGCCGGCATCGTAGAGGGCATTGCTCAGGCCAGTTTCCCCAATAATGTATGTACTGCAACCGGGCGACTGTTTTGCAACGAATGCGGCGGTGGCCAATGCGCTGGTGTAGAAATGCTTCTTGTCGACCTCGAGTCCGAGTCGCTTAAGCTTTTCCTGCAGCTCGAGCGGTGCGCGTTCACTGCTGTTGGTCAGGAAGAGGAAGTGCTTGTTTTCGCGTTTTAGCCAGTCGACGAATTCCGGAACGCCGTGCAACAGTTTGTTCCCATGATAGATGACGCCGTCCATATCGCAGATAAAAGCCTTTTTGCCGCGGATTGTTTTCATATTGATCTATTCCTGTTCAGCGTTGGGAACCATCTGAACCACTTGGATCTGCCGCTGGGTAGCGGAGTGGATGCGTAGCGTGTAGCCGGCGGCCTCCAGCGTCTCGCCGACCGCTGGGATGCGCCCAAGCTGGGAAAAAATGTAGCCGCCGAAGGAATCGTATTCATCGCTCTCCGGGAATTTTGCGTCCAGCTCTTCGTTCAATTCGTCAATAGGTATGCGGGCCTGCACCATGACCGAACCGTCTGGTCGTTGGTGCAACTCGCTTTCCTTGAGATCATACTCGTCCTCGATCTCCCCGACAAGCTCCTCGATGATGTCCTCCATCGAAACCAGCCCCTCGGTGCCGCCATATTCATCGACCACTATGGCCATCTGGGCATGCGTCCGTTTCATCAGTTGCATCAGGTCGTTGATCGGCATGGTTTCCGGAACAAAGTCGATCTTCTTCACCAACTGGCTAATGGGGGTTGCACCTTCGTTTCCGGCGCAGAGCCTGAGTAGATCCTTCACATGCACCATGCCGATCACGTCGTCAATGTTTTCGTGGTAGACCGGGAAGCGCGAATGGCGCGATTCCTTCACCTGCTCGATGCACTCGCCGACCGTCAGCGTGTCCTTAAGCCCGCTGATATCGATGCGCGGGGCCATGATTTCGCGCGTGACGGTGTCGCCGAACTCGAAGACGCTGCGAATGATTTCCCGCTCTTCCTCCTCCAGATCCTCTTCGTCGGTCTCCTCGATCAGGCTCTTGATTTCATCCTCCGGCGACGGGCGGTCGTCTTCGTCCGAGGTCGACATGGCGTGGTGTAGCAAGCGATCCTCAATGAACTGCAAAGGCCAGACAAAGGGATACATCAGCAGGGTCAACGCTCCAATGACTGGAAGCGCAGCCAGCGAAATGCGGTCGGCATAGCTCTCCGAAAGCACGTGCGGGATGATGCGCGCAACCAGCATGTAGAAGAGCGACAGGAAAAAGATCCCTATGGCCATGAACCACGTTTCGCAATCCTTCAGCGCAAGGTAGAAGAGAATAAAAGTGGTGATGGCCGTCAGCGTCAGGAACAGCCGCGTGGTCTTTCCGAGCAGGAGCCAGCGGGTCTGCCAGAACTCAAGGCGCTTGGTTTGCCGCCCCTCGCGTTCGATCAGGCGCGGCAATCCGGCATCGCCGGTGAAGCGCAACGAGGTGTAGACCGAAGCCAGGATGCAGGCCAGAAAAAGGGTTGCCAGGCTGTAGAGAAAATAGTGCGGATGGAGTTCGTTCATTTAATGTCCTGTCGTGGATCGCTAACCGACGGGAAATACTTAAGCGAAAGGGGTGCTCCATGGCCAGTCAAACCGGTGGTGAAAAAAGGAGCCGTCATCGCGAAGTATGGTCGGGGCAACTGGATTCGAACCAGCGACCTCTACACCCCCAGTGTAGCGCTCTAGCCAGGCTGAGCTATGCCCCGTTTCAAAAAGATTGGAAAATTGAAGGCGGGAAACTAGCACGGGGTGCGGATACCGTCAACGCCGACCATAAGAAAAGTCGTGGCTATTGCATAGGGGGAAAAAGCCTCTTCACGGAAGTGCGTCCCCGGAATTGAAGAAGGAAGCCAATCTTCCCGAACCGCCCGCATTTCAGAGGGAGAATCCAAAAAACCGGCACCTGTCCATGCGCGGTTCCCGCCCCCGGCACGCCGTTCCGGTTGCTGGCAAGTGCATTGTGGAACCCCGAGCCCCGCCATAAAGCGCCCAGTTTCCATACCTCTAGAGGTGCGGGAGTATATCAATAAAATACCGTTGCAATATACTGGCATAACGCATCTTATGGAATTCATCACCCCACACGTTTAAAGGTATGGAAATACAAGGGGAATCCAGGCTGCAAGTCGCTTGTGTTGTGTTGGATATGTCGCTTCATACCCTTGTCGGATGAGGGCATCGGCATAGAGGTGGAACCAACCGGGTGCTGCCGGAGGTGCGCACTTCCGTGAAGAACTGAAAAAATTAGAATTGTAAAAAAGTGGGGGGGGGGGAGTGGTAGACGCGCAGGGGCTCGAACCCTGGACCCGCTGATTAAGAGTCAGCTGCTCTACCAACTGAGCTACGCGTCCATCAACAAAGTCGTGGAGGGTAATAAGGCACTCCAACCAAGGCAAGCAAAAATACCAAAGGAAGAACTCCTAGCCGCGTTCTGGAAAGAAACTCCGGGGATATCAAGCGGGGTTTCAGAGGAAGTTCTTTTGTTTTATAGCCCCGCCGTAAAGGAGACAAAGGCGGCGTAGCCGGTGAGTTCGGTGCTTCCGCCGATCTCGGAGAGATCGAGGGAAGACCACGTGCCGCGCGCACCGAGTCCT
Organism: Kiritimatiellales bacterium; assembly: GCA_030625905.1. Lineage (GTDB taxonomy): Bacteria > Verrucomicrobiota > Kiritimatiellia > Kiritimatiellales > Pontiellaceae > Pontiella. The sequence continues at coordinate 4,695 of DAOUQA010000147.1, forward strand.
AGCATGCCCTGTTCGTAGATCCGGAACTCGAAACCAGCGCGGGCGTAGGCTCCGATTCCGAAGGCGGATTCGTTGTTATCGAAGGTTTCTTCTTCTCCCACGGAATCGGTTTCCTCGCGTTCGGAGCTGTAGTCGGCATAGACCATCAAGGGGCCGCCGCCGACATAGATCCGGGTCTTGCGGTTTTTATCGAGAAAGAGGCTGGCATACCCTCCACCGGCGAGATCGAACATCCACATGGAGGTGGAGATGCTGACATAGAGGCCACTACCTCCGACAGAGGCATAGTTGATGTCGTCGAACCGGAGGCCGAGCAGGAAGGAGGCCTCTAATCCGTATTGGAAGCGGTCGTCCTTGGGCATCGTTCCCCACGCCGCCCCAAACTGGGGGATAAGGGCGAGGTCAATCTCGGCGGGATCGCCATTCCCGCTCTCGTCGTCGATTTTAAGGTTTTCAAACTGTACGGCACCGAGCAGGGCCTGCACGGTGTAGTTCTTATCCCAATAGTCGTAGGTGTTGTATTGGGCCTGGGCAGTGGCCGCGAAGGCGAGGAAAGTCAATATGGTCAGAGCGGCTTTTTTGGCTTTCATAGGGGTTCCTTTTTATTCTTTATGCTTTTACCAGCCCCGAAGATTTCCGTCCAATCGTTTTTCATGCTGACAACCGTCCAACCGCGTGCGGGGGCTTCGTCGAGGCCGCGATCAAGCCGACCGATGTGGGAGTCGCGGTCGTAGGCATGTTCGCGGTCGGCATCGTCGTGGTGGATGTAGACGGCCAGCCGCTTGCCGGATCCTGCCGTCGTCCATTCCAGCATTTGGAAGTCGCCGTCGGAGTTACCGAAGGCGGCGATGGGGCGTCGGCC
>DAOUQA010000089.1 GCA_030625905.1 Kiritimatiellales bacterium
CTAAATGAGGGGAAGAATATAGCTTATTTAAAGCAGCGTACCAGGCACTAAATTGATATTCTACGTCCGCTGTAACAGATACAGACTGAGACCATACCGGAGTACCAGCCTCTGGATGTCCATTAGCCATTAGCATAAGTCCTGATCCAGACGTATGATCAAAAGTCGGATCGGGGAAATTGATATTCCAAGCTTTGGAGTCTTCCCCGATAGCATAGCAGCCAGCTTCTCCGTCGCCATAGGTATATAACGACTCAAATCCAGTATCTCCCTGCTCAAAGTCCCCATTCACAACTAAGTTAGCTTCCGCATTGGCCAATCCGATCAACAACACTATTATACTCATTTTTGCACGCATAATTATCTCTCCTTTAATTGGTTACAATTACAACTAAACTACACGTTCTTCCTTACCTTAATTAACTATATAAAACAAGAATATTTATGTAAGCATTCCGGTAATATAAGGGTTTTCGTCATTTCGACTAGGTCAAAATCGGAAGCCTGTTGTATAGTCTTAATCCAATCGGCAGGAAATCCCAGCCAGTTGGAACCATTTAAGGGGAATATGCAATGGGTAAACTCGCGGAATTTAAAAACCACCTACTCGTCGGCGGCACACGCTTTATTGATGTACGCGGCTTCTGGTTGCGCAACGAGATGGAGGCCATGCAACGGCTTCCGAAGTATGCGGATCCGCTCAATCTCGTTCCTTACGGGCGCAAAATGTTTTCCCAGAATGACGAAGATGGCATTGCCATTGAAATCTTCAACCGTATCGGAACCACCAACAAGACCTTCGTCGAAGGTCGGTTGTGGAGACGGGATCGAAAACAATTCCTATGCCCTCCATTGGAAAAGCGCTTTAAGGATGGTTGACCTGATCCCTGTTTAAACTATGCTGTTAACCTGTTTCTTGAATTGGAGAGCCTGTTTTGAATAAAGAAAAGTTTTTCCGCAAACCGGACTGGATCGCCTGCTGGGTGACCTTCGCCATTTCCCTGATTGTCTACACCTTGACCCTGCAGCCAACCCTCGGACTTGAAGACTCGGGCGAGCTGATCGTGGCATCGGACTATCTCGGCGTACCGCACCCGCCCGGCTATCCGATCTGGTCCTTGCTGACCTGGTTCTTCCAGTGGGTCTTCCATGGCGTCAGTTTCCACGGCCATCCCAATCCGGCGTGGGGCGTTAACTTTTTCTCGGCATTTGCCGCCGCTGCCGCCTGTGGCGTGCTCGCCCTGCTGATCAGCCGCTCCGGCATGGACCTGTTGCGCGGCCTCAAGAAGGAATCGAGCATGCTTGGCGAAAAAACCGAAAGCCTGTTCTGTGCCGTAGCCGGCATTGCGGGTGGCCTGTTGCTGGCCTTCGGCCAAGGGATGTGGTCGCAGGCCGTCATTGCCGAGGTCTACAGTTTCAACATTCTTTTCCAATCCCTGGTGCTTCTATTTCTCTACCGATGGATGTCCGAACCCAAAAAACCCATCTGGCTGCTCCTTTCCGCATTCGCATTCGGCCTTGGTATCACTAACCACCAAACCCTCATGTTCATGGGTCTTGCCATAGCCGTCGCCGTTCTATTCAACGAGCTTGAAATCTTTTCGCTCAAGAATATCTGGTTCCTGATCGGTGCGTTGGGCACCTTGGCACTGGCCGCCGTCGGCGTCTATTACAGCAATCTGGCGCTCCAGCTCATCGGCGTCATCGGCTGCGTCGTTTCGTGTCTGCTAATCCGGAAACCGTATCTTGTGCGCGATTTTGTCATTGTTGGCGTGATGTACATTCTGCTGGTCGGCTTCAACAAATGGGCAGCGGGTTCACAGGAACATGCTCACCTCATGTGGAATGCCGGCCCCGAAAAAGCTGGCTTCTGGATTTGGTCTATCTATGCCCTGCTCGTTCCAATTGTCGCCACCTTCACATTGCCGAACGGAAAGATTGTCGGCCCCACCTTTCTCGTCATGTTCATTGGACTTGGTTTCTACCTCTACATGCCCATCTCGTCCGACCAAAACCCGCCGATCAACTGGGGCTACCCGCGTACATGGCAGGGATTCATGCACGCCATCACCCGCGGCCAATATGAACGCGTCAAACTCGCCCACGTTTTCACACCGCGTTTCCTCCAGCAGATCGGAACCTACTTTATGGATCTGCGCTCCCAGTTCTACGGTCCCATCGCCATTCTGGCCGCTGCGCCCTTCTTTTTCTGCTGGCGGGTCGGGAAGAAAAACATTGCCTGGCTCGTGACGACATTAGTGGCCTTTCTCTCGGTCGGCATTGTCTTCATGATCCTGCAAAACCCGAAAACCGACATTCAAAACCTCTTCATTGGCCGCGTGCAATACATCCAGTCGCACGCCATCTATGTCATCTGGTTGGGCTACGGCATTCTGTTGCTCATGGCTTCGTTGGAAACACTGGTGAAAAACAACCCCGTCACAAAAATAGTTGGTGTTGCTCTGGTGCTTTTGCTCCCGTTCACGCTGATCTACAAAAACTACTACAACAAGGATCAGCTCAAGGTGGTCGGCGGTGCCGAGCAGAACGGCCACGACTTTGGCTGGCAGTTCGGCAACTGGCAGTTGCAGGGAGTGCACGGTATCGAGGAGGATATGCACTTCTGGTATCCGGACGAAGAGGAATTTGAAAAACAGTGGGCGGCCTACCCCTGCAAGGCCTACCCCGAACCCATGGGAACCAACGCCATCTTTTTCGGCGGAACCGACCCGGGTCGTTTTGTCCCCACCTACATGATCTATTCCGCCAAGGTGCGGCAGGACGTCTATCTCATCACCCAGAATGCGCTGGCCGACAACACCTACATGGCCGTCATGCGCGACCTCTATGGCGACCAGATATGGATTCCCTCCCCGTTGGACGGCAACCGTGCCTTCCAAATGTATCTCGAAGGAATACGATCCGGGAAGATCAAGGCCGGCGCCGACGTTAAGACCGAAGGCGGCAAGGTGCAGGTACAGGGGGTCGGTGGCGTCATGCAGATCAACGGCTTCCTCAGCAAGATGATCTTTGACCACAACCAATACCGCACCGAAACCAAGACCTATGAACAGACACGTCCTACCGGTGCGGCCATGGTTTACAACGATCCGCCCATCGACCCCGAAACCGGTCTTCCGCCCCTGCGCACTTTCTATATCGAGGAAAGCTATGTCCTGCCATGGATGTATCCCTATCTCACGCCGCACGGACTGATCATGAAGATCAACAACAAGCCTACACCGCTCTCCCCGGAAGTGATCAAGAACGATACCGACTTCTGGAACTGGTATTGCGACCGACTGCTCAGCGACCAGAAATTTATCCGCGACATCGTTGCGCGCAAATCGTTCTCCAAACTGCGCAGCGCCCTTGCCGGCCTCTACGCCGCGCGTGGCAAGCCAAAGGAATCCGAGGCCGCGTTCCGCCAGGCCGTCGATCTCTATGACCTCAGTCCCGAGGCCAACTTCCGCCTCGCCGAGCTCATCAGCAGGCAAGGACGGTTCGACGAAGCCATCGAATTGTTTGATGTCTTGCTGACGAAGGATCCCAACAATGCAAAAGCCCGTGATTTTCAAAAACAGCTCGAGAAAACAAAAGATCTCGGCGCACAGCGTCAACTGCTTGAACAAAAGATAAAGGGCGGCAACATTGAATTCACCGACGCCATGCAGCTTATCTCCATCTATTTCCAGATAAACCAGATCCAGCAGGCCGACGCCCTCGCAAAACATATGCTCAACAGCAGCACCCTCCAGCCACAAATGGCGTTGCAACTGGCCCAGCACATGGCCAAGGGCCGACGCTTTGCGCTTGTTGAGCTGGCTCTCAAGAAATATATCACCCTCAAGCCGAAAGATCCGCAGGGATGGACCAACCTCGCGGCTCTCCAACTGGTACTAAAAAAGCACGGCGAAATGTGGGTGTCGCTCCAGAAAGCGATCGAGTGCGGCGGCGAACCTACCCGCAGCATGATCCGTAAAGACAAGCGCTTCGATGCCGTACACAAAACCAAGGAATTCCAGAAACTCGTTCCGCCTTCCGCCCAACCCGGACTGGGGCTGACTCCCCTGCCCGGTACATAAAACCTCAATTTCCAACGAGGCTGAAGCAGCAGGAGAATTCAAACAGAATAATTAGGACAGAATGATTTCCCTTACTTCGGTAGCCATGAAACATAATTTTCTGGAGGAAAATAACGAGCAACGCGAGTGGTTCAAGCGTTGCCCTGCCGCCAAAGCACCGCCCCGCACCTGCGGGGCGGTCTCTACACCTTCGCAGTTAATTCTCAATATTTTTCCGGCGGAGCAATAGGATTTCGTTATTAGGATTTAGAGATTCCCAATGAAGATCCTCGTATATGACGACAACCCCGATTTTGGCGGCCACCAAACCATGGCCTGCCACGGGGTCGAAGCGTTGGCCTCCGACCCCGGCCTTGAAGTCGTCTTTATGTTCAACCCGCACAATAAACGACTGGCCGATTGCGTTTCCGGAATCTCCAATCTCCAGAACATGGAAGCGCCCTGCACTACCCGAAAATTCCAGGGATTGCGCAACCGCATCGTAAAAACCGGCATCCAGGCACTGGCAAGGGAATTCCAGAAAAGAGAATGCGACCTTGTGCTTTGCATCCAAGGCGAAATCGAAGACTCGTCCCAAGCCGTACTCGCCGCACGTAAAACAGGCATTGAATGCGTCAGTTATCTAGCCATCCCTCATCCCATGCAACTCATGGGAGCAAAGTTTGGCGGACTTCGCGACCGCATCAACCAATATCTCTTCAACCAACCATCCCGCTACATCGCCATCGCTGAAAGCATGGAGCAACTGCTTATCGACCGAGGCGTCACGCAACCTATCGCGGTTGTCCCCAACGGCATACACTCGCCCCCGTCTGTTTCTTCCGACATTCCACAGTCCACGTCTCACATGACACTCGGCCTATTTGGCCGCATTGAATTCAACCAAAAGCGGCAGGACTTCATGGTGCAGACATTCTGCCGCTTCCCAGGACAGTTTGCAGGCTGCCGCCTCGTCATCGCCGGCGACGGCCCCGACGCAGAAAAACTAAAGCAACTCGTTGCCAAATGCTCACGTCGCGATGACATCACCCTAATGCCATGGCAAAACGACTCTGATGCCTTCTACGCATCCCTTGACGTCCTCATTCTTCCTTCGCGTTTTGAAGGCGTACCGCTCGTCATGCTCGAAGCCCTCGCGCGCGGGATTCCTGTTATTGGAAGTGCACGCGACGGCATGCGCGACATTCTGCCCGAGGCATGGATATTTGAACCCGAAAACCCCGAGGCCCTGGCAGAAACCTTTTCAAGAGCCCGGGAATCCTGGCAAAGCGAAATCGATGCCCTCCGGCAAAAAATCCTCGCCGAACACTCGCTCGAGAACTTCAAGACCGGCTTCCGCAACGCTGTATGCTCCAGCCTTTAACCGGAATCGGCTCTTCCTGACCAATGTGTAAAATTCACACACATTGGCATAATGATTGCGTGAAACGGGGGCTTGTTATATTCCGCAAGGATTGTTGAGCCGAGTTTGTGGAGGACGATTGAACGAACAAACTTTGCTATCTCACAGACACCATATACCCCGAGGGAAGTCCCGGGCGTTGTAGCTACACTTATCACAATGGAACAGGATGAATATTGAAATCATGAACAAGCAAAAAAAACAGACTGAAACAAAAGTCCTATACCGTGCGCTCGCCATAGGTGCGCTGGTCTGGGGTGCGATTTATTTAGCTATTGCGACCGGCGTACTATGGTTGCTTGCACCCGTGATAGGGATATATTCGCTGATGTTCTTAGCCCCACTCGAAGGCGTGTACGAATGGATATGGCGGCGCATGAAGAAGAAGAAGGGTATTTCGGAGAAACGCATTCCGAATCCGCTGCAAGACCAGCACCGTGCAAGTCCTATGCATCTATCTTTTACAACAGGATCAGAGAATATTGAGAACGCAAAGTGGCAGGAAAAGGATCAGGCGGTGGTCAAAACCTCGCGAAAAACTGCCGCATAAATCAAGATATTCGCATTGGTGCGAAGCAAAGTGACGCCTCTCCCGGATTGATAACCAAAAAAGGAGCCGCATTCCCGGCTCCTTCTTTGTCGCACCAAGGCTTTCTTAAGCGCCTACTGTTCCGCTTCGATAGCGGAGACCAGTGCGGCTTCTTGCTGAAGACCTATCAACTGTTGCTTGCTTTCGCCATCCTTGAGCAGGATCAGCGTTGGAATCGAGCGGATACCATGTTTGGCGGCCAACTCGGGGTTTTCATCGACGTTGACCTTGGCAATCACGGCCTTCTCGCCAACGGCGGCGGCCACCTTCTCGAGGATCGGGGTCTGCATTTTGCAGGGTCCGCACCACGGTGCCCAAAAATCAATAAGCACAACGCCGCTTTTCACGGTATCGTCATAATCGCTTCCATTAAGATCTACTACACCTTCTGCCATTTTTCATCTCCTGTTTGAATTTAAGAATCAGACGGATTATCTATTGAACCGTTCAAAAATCAAATCACAAATGCACCTGCGGCGCAGATAATAGTTATCGGTTAATCGGAACACCCCAAACTTCACATGTCCAGGGCATCGCCTAATAACCAATAACAAGTAACGGTTAACTGGCTTCTCACCATTTGTTGGTGTGAAGCCGCGTTTCGTCGTAGCGCTCCTCTGGTGGGAGCACTTCGTTCGGCACGCCCATCGCCAGTATCGCAAACGGGGTAATCGCTACTGGAACATCAAGAATCTTTCGACAGACCTCCACGCGCTCTTCAAGCGGATAGATGGCGATCCATACGCAGCCGATACCGATATCATGCGCAGCAAGCTGCATGTTTTGCGCTGCGCAGGAACAATCCTGCGGCCAGAAGCCGGGATAGGTCTCCTTGCTCTCGTCGCCGCAGACCAGCACCATGAAGGTCGACTCGATCAGCATCTCCGTCCCGCCCAGTTCCGTGAATTGCTTGATGGTTTTCGGATCGTCTATCATCACAAAGTGCCATGGGCGGGCGTCGGCCGCCGATGGTGCATTCATCGCCGCCTCCATGATAATCTTCCGCTCCCCATCCGTCACAGGTTCGTCCGTCCAGGTGCGGATGCTCCGCCGTGTCATAATGGTCTTGATCGTTTCCATGAAAAATCCTTTCGTCGAGATCAGGGAGAATACAATGCATGGCTCGTACATCAACCCGTTTCCCTTGAAAAAATAATTTGGAGTGCGGTCGGTTGCCGCTCGCATTGCTCGCTGCCGTCGCTTCGCGCCAGCCTCGCTTCGCTTTCAGCCTTGTTCGACATTCCAATCTCCCCTACCCTGCCCGCCCTATGTATAAGAAGAAACAGATGGTGGAGGTCGAGATTATCGATCTGGGCGACAAGAACCAATGCTTCGGGCGGCTCGAGGACGGCATGGGCATCTTCGTGCAAGGCCCGGCGGCGGTCGGTGATGTCGTGAAGGCGGAAATCTTCAAGATCAAGAAAAAGTATCTGGTCTCGCGCTTCCGCGAACTGGTTAAGCCCTCTCCTCACCGCATTGATCCCATCTGTCCCTACTTCGGTCACTGCGGCGGCTGCAAGTGGCAGCACATGGACTATCCCGAACAACTGCGCCTCAAGCGCAAGCAGGTGCAGGACGCACTGGAGCATATTGGCGGATTCGAGGGGGTCGAATGCACCCCCTGCCTACCCGCACCCGAACTGTTCGGCTACCGCAATAAGATGGATTTTTCCTTTACCGACCTGCGCTACCTTACCACCGATGAAATCGGCATCGAACCCGGAAAGCACGATAAGCCGCTCGACTTCGCCCTCGGGTTCCACGCACCCGGCTGCTATGCCAAGGCGATCGATATCGACCACTGCGACCTCTCCACCGAGGAAATGAACATCACCCTCAACGCCGTGCGAAAGTTCTGCCTCGAACATAAAAAGGAACTGCCGATCTACTCCACCCGCTCGCATACCGGCGAACTGCGCAATCTCGTTGTCCGCCACGGCGGCCATACCGGTGAATTCATGGTCAACCTCGTCACCACCACCCACACTCCGGAGTTGATGAAAAAGCTGTGCGGAGAACTGAAGGTCGTTCTTGGCGACCGATTGACCACCTTCGTCAACAATACCACCTCCGCCAAGAACACCGTCGCCTTTGGAGAAAAGGAATTTGTGCTGCACGGTCCCGGTTTCATTACCGACCGGCTGGGCGACTACACCTACCGCATCTCCGCAAACTCCTTCTTCCAGACTAATACCGCACAGGCGGAAAAACTATACAATCTCATCCTCGACCAAGCGCAGCTGGAGCAAGATGACATTGTCTACGACCTATTCTGCGGCACCGGCTCCATTGCGCTATTTGCATCCAGCCATTGCAAGAAGGTGCTCGGTGTCGAACTCGTCGAGAGCTCGGTAAACGATGCGCGTGAAAATGCCAAGCGCCACAAGGTCGGCAATTGCGAGTTCATTCAGCTCGACCTCAAGGACATCAAGCATATCGAAGAGGATATGCGCGAGTTCGGCCACCCCGATGTTGTCATCACCGACCCACCCCGTGCCGGCATGAACCCTAAGGCCGTCAAGATGCTGTTAAAGATCGTACCGTCCACCATCATCTACATCAGTTGCAACCCCGCCTCGCTTGCGCGCGACGGACAGATGCTATGCGAGGAAGGTCAATACCGTCTCGTCTCCTGCCAGCCCATCGATATGTTCCCGCAGACCAACCACGTCGAAAGCGTTGCGCGGTTTGAGCGGGTTTAATCTGGGGGCATCCGAAGCTTCAGGGCAGTCCGCCCTGCGTAGGCTTGGAAGTCTGCGCCACGTTGCCTTATACACCCACAAAAACCTTTCGGCATCATCCAGCCAAGTGGAGGGCGACGCTCCGTCGGAGCCCCGGTACGCGAGGCGAGGCTTCCCCTTCGGAAAGCAACACTAAAAGAAGTGGCAATCCAGAAGCTCGGCAGGAATACGGCTCCGACGGAGCGTCGCCCTCCATTTACTTCCGGGAAGTTTCTGCG
>DAOUQA010000176.1 GCA_030625905.1 Kiritimatiellales bacterium
CCGGTTGCGCGTGGCCTTTGCAATGATCCCCCGCATGCCTTCCCCGACCGCCGCCGAAAGCCCCGCGCTCATCGTGCGCATGCCAAAAATAAAGAGAGCCAGCCCGCCCAGCAGCCCGAAGATTAGTTTCATTGTCGTTGATGCATCCATGGGGGAATCATAGATATGTACGCGGAGAAGTCAATGTAGCTGCGCGAAGTGCTTTGTATCGGCTATGCCGCAATCCTGGACGGTTGCGCTGTCCGCACTGGTGTAGGCTGCGAGAGCCGCCGATATCTTGGCGGCATCGGTTTCGACGCTTTTGCATTCGGGACAAACCATTTTCTCCTGCCGCAGGGCGAGGCGAAAGAAGGTTTGGGTGTCGTCGAGGCAGCAATGCCTGCGGAACTGCCGACAAAGCGACATCGCGAAAAAGTTCCAATCGTTGGATGGGGTTTCATGGGGGCTTCTTCTAATTTCTTATTTTTCTCTCCTTGAGGGCGCAGTAGAGCACGGGGACGACGAAGATGCTGATGAGTACGACGAGCATACCGCCAAAGCTGGGGATGGCCATGGGGACCATGACATCGCTTCCGCGTCCGGTGGAGCTAAGCACGGGGATGAGCGCGAGGATGGTGGTGGCGGAGGTCATCAGGCAGGGGCGCACGCGGCGTTGCGAGGCTTCGATGGTGGCTTCGCGCACGGCTTGCTTGGTTTTGGGATCCTGTTCGCGGAAGACCTGGTCGAGGTAGGTGGACTGGATCACGCCGTTGTCGGAGGCGATGCCGAAGAGGGCGAGGAATCCAACCCAGACGGCGACGCTCATGTTGAGCGTATGCACCTGGAAGAGGCCGCGCATTCCAACCCCGAAGACGGAGAAGTCGAGGAACCACGGCTGGCCGTAGAGCCAGATCAGCACAAACCCGCCGGCCCACGCCACGAAGATACCGGAGAAGACGAGCAGGGTCGTGGAGACGGATTTAAACTGGAAGTAGATGATCATGAAGATGGCGAAGAGGGCGATCGGCAGGACGAGTGCCAGCGTCTTGGAGGCGCGTAGCTGGTTTTCGTAGTTGCCGGCAAAGTGATAGCTCACGCCGCGCGGGATAATCAGTTCGCCGCTGTCAATCTTGCTTTGCAGATAGGCTTGGCACTGCTCGACCACATCGACCTCGGCAAAGGCGGGTTTTTTGTCGAAGACGACATAGCCGATCAGGAAGGTATCTTCGCTTTTGATGACCTGCGGGCCGCGGACATAGCGGATTTCGGCCAGCTCGGTGAAGGGGATCTGCTGGCCGCCCATACCGGAGACGAGGATGGTATCGAGTGCCTCGATGTTGTCGCGTAGCTCGCGGGAGTAGCGGACACGGGCGGGGTAGCGTTCGCGACCTTCGACGGTACCGGTCACTTTGCGGCCGCCGATGGCAATCTCGACCACGTCCTGAAACTTGCGGATCGGAATGCCGTAGCGGGCGAGGGCTTCGCGGTCGGGGACGATTTCGAGATAGGGTTTTCCGACAATGCGGTCGGCCACCACGGCGGAGGCCTCGACGGAGGGCACCTCTTTGAGGAATTTTTCAATCTGGAGCCCCACCTTTTCGATGGTATCGAGGTTGGGGCCTTTCACCTTCACGCCCATGGGCGCCCGCATCCCGCTGGCCAGCATGACGATGCGGGCGGCGATCGGCTGGAGCTTGGGCGCAGAGGTGGCGCCGGGAATCTTGGCGGCCTTGGTGATTGCTGCCCAGATGTCGTCCGGGCTTCGGATTTCGTCGCGCCATTGACGGAAGGGGCGGCCCCGGCGGTCTTTAATCAGCTCGCCGTTTTCGTCATACACAAATTCGCCGGCCTTTTTGTTGTACCTGTAGTTGATGCGTTGGCCATCCTTGCCGACCTTGTATTCGGGCTTGTAGTTAATGATGGTTTCAAACATTGAGACGGGAGCTGGATCGAGCGGGGTCTCGGCGCGGCCGAGTTTGCCGACCACAGATTCGATTTCGGGGATGGAGCCGATGGCCATATCCTGCTTGCGGATCATATCGAGCGACTCGCCGATGGAGGCGTGGGTCATGGTGGTGGGCATATAGAGGAACGAGCCTTCGTCAAGCGCGGGCATAAATTCCTTGCCAAAGCCTGGAAACTTTTGCGCCATATATTTTCCGGAACCGCTCTTCTGGATGCCGTCGGGCAGCCAGCCAAATATTTTAGGGAAACCCTGCCATGCCATGATGCCGATCAGGAACAGAGCCAGCGGAATGGAGAGAAAAAGAGCCTTGTGTTTCAAGCACCAGCGCAGGATAGGCACATAGATGCGCTGGAATAGTTTGAAGAAGCCGAGCAGTCCGCCAATCACCACCGCCGCAAAGATAAAGTTCAAGAAGGGTCCTTTCTCGGGGCCGAGCGGTTCCCACGACGAGGTGAGCAGGAGACCGACCAGTAGGATGATGAGCGAGATCGGAAGGTGCTCCTTCAGGAAGAGTCTGATGCGGGTTTTCCCTTTTGCCTTTTGCGGAGCCGCTTTGGGTTTGTTCTGCTTGAAGAAGGTGTAGGCCATCACGGGCAGGATGGTGAGTGCGATGATGATCGAGGCGATGAGCGCAAAGCTTTTGGTGAAGGCGAGTGGTTTGAAGAGCTTGCCTTCCGCGCCGATCATCGTGAAGACCGGCAGGAAGCTGACGACGGTCGTCAGTACCGCCGTCACCACCGCGCTGCCGACCTCGGCGGAGGCGCGGTGGACAATTTCGAGCTTGGACTCGCCGGGCTTGGCCAGACCGAGGTGCCGCAAAATATTTTCGCAAATCACGATGCCCATATCCACAATGGTTCCGATGGCGATCACGATGCCGGAAAGTGCGACAATGTTGGCCTGCACCTTGAAAAATTTCATGGCGATGAAGGTGAGCAGCACCGCCAGCGGCAGCATCGAGCTGATGATGATTCCACTGCGCAGGTGCATCACCATCACCAGCACCACGATGATCGTGACAAGGATTTCCTCGACGATCGATTCGTTGAGCGTGCCGAGGGTTTCGTAGATGAGCCCGGTTCGGTCATAGAAGGGAACGATCGAAACTTTGCTCAGTATGAGCCACGATGGCCACTCCACCGGGTCGGTTCCGCGCAGGTATTCCTTCCACTTTTCCTGGTTGGGTTCGCCGTCGGGGGCATAGGCCTCGAAGTCCAGTGTCTGGGCAAAGTCCGTGACGGTTTTGCGTCCGGTCTGGTTATAGTCGAAAATGGCTTTCGAAGGCAGTGCCGCCTTGGTTTCTTCAATCTTTTTCTTCACATTTTGGATTACTTTGAGCGGATTGTCGCCGTAGCGAGCCACCACCACGCCGCCGACGGCACCCGCGCCGCCTTTGTCGAGCGCGCCGCGCCGCGTGGCCGGGCCGAGCGTGACATTCGCCACATTCTTGACCAGCACCGGCACATGGTCGGGGCCGACTTTGATCACGCTGTTTTCAATGTCTTCGACGGTTTTGATGAAGCCGATGCCGCGAATAAAATATTCCACGCGGTTGACCTCGATGCTCTTGGCACCGACATCGATATTGGCACTTTTTACCGCATTGTAGATTTGGTTGATCGTCACGCTGTAGGCACGCATTGCATCGGGGTCGACATCGACTTGGTATTCCTTCACATAGCCGCCAATCGAGGCGACTTCGGAAACGCCGTCGGCGGAGAGCAGGCTATAGCGAACCTGCCAGTCCTGGATCGTGCGCAGTTCGTCGGGATCCCATCCACCTGTGGGGTTGCCGTCGGGATCGAGCCCTTCGAGGGTGTACCAGTAGACTTGGCCGAGCGCGGTGGCATCGGGGCCGAGCGTGGGGGTCACCCCGGCAGGCAGGATCCCTGCCGCGAGGCTATTGAGTTTTTCGAGCACGCGGGTACGCGACCAGTAAAACTCCACATCCTCCTTGAAGATGATATAGATCGAGGAGAAGCCAAACATGGAATAGGAGCGGATCGTCTTCACGCCCGGCACGCCCAGCAGGGCGATGGTGAGCGGGTAGCTGATCTGATCCTCCACATCCTGCGGCGAGCGACCCATCCACTGCGTAAAGACAATCTGCTGGTTTTCTCCAATGTCTGGAATCGCGTCCACCGGAACGGGGTAGCGCTGGAGATCGCCGACTTTCCAGTCGAACGGGGCAACCAGCACGCCCGCAAAGATGATGGCCATCGTGAACAGCACCACGACCAATCTGTTTTCGAGGCAGAAACGCATCAACCGCCCAAGGGGCGACTTTTGTTCGGGGGTTTGATTACTGCTCATGACGGTTCCTCTGGGATATTGAACCACAGATGAATGCAGATGGACACGGATGAGAGACCAACGGATTAATGTAAATTGGATTATTAAGAGCCCCCATCCCATTTACATTAATCCGTTGGCATTCAATCTGTAGTGCAATAGGAAAAATGAAAAACGTCGCAATAAAACAAGAAAATGACGGGTAGTAGTACGGAAGCTGTGTGGGGTGG
>DAOUQA010000056.1 GCA_030625905.1 Kiritimatiellales bacterium
AATGCTTCGGCATGAAGCCCGGCACGCTCGTTACCGGCAAGATGACCACCGCCCTACGCCGCATGGGCTTCGATGCCATCTTCGACACCAACTTTTCCGCCGACCTCACCATCATGGAGGAGGGGACTGAACTGCTCACCCGTCTGAAAAAGGCGTTGGTCGACGGCGAAGACGTCGCGCTGCCCATGTTCACCAGCTGCTCGCCCGGATGGATCCAGTTCATGGAATACTACTATCCCGACATGCTACCCAACCTCTCCACCTGCAAATCGCCGCAGCAAATGATGGGCGCGATGGTCAAAACCTACTATGCCCAAAAGCTCGGAAAGAAACCCGAGGAAATGTTCATGGTCTCCGTCATGCCCTGCACCGCCAAGAAGTTCGAGGCCGCCCGCGCCGAAATGAACTCCAGCGGCGCGCAGGATGTCGACGTCGTGCTCACCACCCGCGAGCTCGGTAAAATGATCACCCAGTCGGGCATCGACTTCCAAGCCTTGGAAGATTCCGACATGGACGCACCACTCGGCCTCGGTTCCGGTGCCGCCGACATCTTCGCTAACACCGGCGGAGTCATGGAAGCCGCGCTGCGCACCGCCTACGAACTCGTCACCGGGCGCGAACTGCCCTTCGACAACCTGCACGTCACACCCGTCGCTGGCTTGGAAGGTATCAAAGAGGCCGAGATCACCATCGAAGGCACCGTCCCTGAATGGCGCTTCCTCGAAGGCGTCACCGCCAAGGTTGCCGTAGCCCACACCCTCGGCCACGCCCGCGAGTTGGTCGAAAAAATCCGTGCCGGCGAAGCCGAATACCACTTCATCGAAGTGATGACCTGCCCCGGCGGCTGCATTGGGGGCGGGGGACAACCCCGCATCACCACCGACGCCGTCCGCAAGGCGCGCATCGCCGCCATCTATGCCGAGGATGAAGGCAAGACCCTGCGCAAATCACACGACAACCCCGCCATCGCCACCGTCTACAAAGAGTTCCTCGGTGCGCCCCTCGGCCACCTCTCCCACGAACTCCTCCACACCAAATATGAAGAGAAAGAGCGCGTTTAGGTTTTGACTGGACGTTTCCAATAAAACGAAAAAAGAGTGGACGAAGTGGGGGATGGACTCTCGCGGAAAAGAGTGCCATTCAACTGAAAATTTCGCTCGATTTCATCGAACCCGAAATCTGGCGTAAAGCGCTTCTCCCCGGCTTCTCTTTGGCTCAGGGCTGGATCCAGCCCTTGGAACGTTCGATGGCCCGTTTCCAGTTCCCGAGAATATCCTCTCTTTGTGCATGGGGCATTTTGGGTTCGAAGACCTTATCGATAGTAGAGAATTCGGCAATTTGATCCGCACTTTCGAAAAACCCGGTTTTGAGCCCCGCCATGAACGTGGCACCGAGTGCCGTTGTTTCGATATTTTCAGGCCGTTCGATCCGGATGCCTAGCAGATCGGATTGTAGCTGCATGAGGGTGTTATTTTTGGATGCCCCGCCATCTACCCGCAAGAGGTTTATCTCGAAATCAACATCCGACTGCATGGCGGAGAACACATCTTGAACCTGCAACGCGATGGCTTCGAGCGCGGCGCGCGCAATGTGACCGCGGGTTACGCCGCGGGTTAGGCCAAACATGGAACCCCGGGCATAGGAGTCCCAGTATGGTGCGCCTAGCCCGGCAAAGGCGGGAATGAAATAGACCCCGCCATTGTCTTTTTCGGTTAGTGCCAGGGCTTCAATCTCCGGTGCGGAATCGATGATTTTCAACCCATCGCGAAGCCATTGTACCAGCGCGCCACCCATGAAGACGCTTCCTTCGAGGCAATAGGTTGTCTGGTGGCCGTCGCGAAGCCAGCCCACCGTGCTTAGCAGGTTGTTTTTTGAATAGACGACTTCCTTCCCAGCATTCAGCATCAGAAAGCAACCCGTACCGTAGGTGTTTTTGATTGTGCCGGGTTGCAGGCAGAGGTTGCCGAAGGTCGCTGACTGCTGGTCACCCACAGCACTTGCAATCGGAATACGGGAACCGAACAAGCCGGAGGAGGCTTCGCCGAAATCGGATGAAGTGGGCCGAACCTCCGGAAGCATGGCCCGGGGAATCTCCAGAATGTCCAGCAGCTCGTCGTCCCAGTCACCGGTCTGTATGTTGTACATCAGCGTCCGGCAGGCGTTGCTGACATCGGTGACATGTGAACGCCTGCGGGTCAGGTTCCAGATTAACCAGGTATCAACCGTGCCGAAGATCAATTCGCCCCGTTCCGCCAGCTGCCTTGCCCCCTCCACATGGTCAAGGATCCACTTCACCTTGGTGCCGGAAAAGTAGGCATCCAGAACCAGTCCCGTTTTTTTCATGAACAGCTCTTCGTGGCCTGCGGCCTTCAGGGCATCCACTGTGCCGGAAGTTCTACGGTCTTGCCAAACAATCGCGTTGTATACCGGAAAGCCCGTTTTTTTGTTCCACACTATGGTGGTTTCGCGCTGGTTCGTAATGCCGATCGAATCGATTTCTTCGGCGGGGACGGAATTTTTTTTCATCACATCCATCGCCGTATTGTAGACGGATTTTAAAATCTCGTTGGCATCGTGCTCGACCCATCCAGGCTTTGGAAAAATCTGCTCGAACTCCTGCTGTGCCGTGGCGACGATTTGCGCCTTCGCGTCAAAAAGGATTGCCCTCGAACTCGTGGTTCCCTGATCCAGTGCCAAGATATATTTCTTTGCCATTGTTCCGCTCCTTATTTAGAGATAATTCTACCCATAACCTTGTCATAGAGCAACGCACCGACCGGGGCGCCAATAAGGGGGCCGACAATCGGAACCAGCCACACCCCGCTGCCATCGGTCAGCCCGTTGTTCTTAAAACCAGCCAACACCGAGAACAGCCTCGGCCCAAAATCCCTTGCCGGATTGATCGCATAGCCATGCATCATCCCAAACGACATGCCGATGGCCACCACGATAAGACCCACCACGATTGGGCTTAGAAAACTAACCTTTTCCACCGCCAGCTTGTCGCCGGTGGCTAGGATTAAATACATTAATATTGCTGTTCCAACTACCTGGTCTACAAATCCCGGAAAAAAACCCTTTACTGCCGGGAAGGTCGAAAAAACGGAGGCCGTATTCAGCAACTCGGGGTCGATCTGGAACCATTTTGCCTGGTAGACTGCAAACACGAGCATGGCACCTGTAAACGCGCCGGCGGTTTGCGCGAGGGAAAACGGAACAACTTTTTTCCATGGGAACCGGCCGGTAACAGCCAAGGCGAGAGTAACCGCTGGATTAATATGCGCACCCGAAACATATGATGCATAGATACCAAAGGTGACGGCAAGCCCCCACGCAATATGAATATCCGTGATGCCGCCACCCGCCAGCGAACCGTTAACCCCGTTGGTTTCGAACAGAATCGTTGCCGCCACCACACCGCATCCAAACAAAATAAGCACCAACGTGCCAATAAACTCGGATATCAACTCTTGAGATAGCGCATATTCTTTTTCCATTCGGGTTCTCCTTGTTACCCGCTGATCACCCATATCGAGTCTAAGTTCGATACCAAACCAACAGCTCATTGTTACATTATTTTTAAAATGTCACCGACGCAAAAACGGAATACGTTTTACCGACGGCACCCTTGATCCACCAATCACGGGTAAGGATTGAATATTCCTGAATTTTCGTCCCGCCGCTTCTGTCTGACGGGGGATCCGCTAAAAGGCAATTTATCGGTATTGCAATCAGCCACTGAAACTCTCATCATTTGCTCCTCATTCAACAGGGGAATATACAATGGATAAGCATATAATTGTCGGGGTTCATATTGCGGATCGGGAGGCACGGGCACCGAAGGTGCAGGAGGTCTTCACAAAGTATGGAACACAGATCACTACGCGGCTGGGACTGCATGACAGCATTAACTCATCGAACGGGTTGATCCTGCTGGAGATGGCTGATACTCCGGAAACCTGCCGGATGATCGAAGAAATCAAAGCCATTGGCGGTGTTGATTGCCAAACGATGCTGTTTGAGCATTAGTGGAAAGGCTACTTGATCGATCCAACGAATTTGTGAAATTCATCGGGAGTTAGATCATCAAGATCGAGGCCTTTGCTCTTTAGCCCTTCTTCGATTTTTTGGATGAGTTTCTGGATGTATTCGTGGCTCTGTTCGGAGCCCATGAGAACATCGTAGTTTTCGCCTTGGGTTATACGGACGTGGCCGTCTTCGGTATCGAACCCAACACCGAGCAGCCGGATGATTTTCTTCCTTTTTTGCTGGGACATTTTTTGGGTAAACCTGCTTGATCCCCTCGATTAATTATGAGTAATTATGCGGCCTCATTCCTGCCGAATGGTGTAACGGTAGCACTAGTGACTCTGACTCACTTAGTCTAGGTTCAAATCCTAGTTCGGCAACCAACTTTCATTTTTGAATTTCAAAAATCGAAAATCATTCAGCTCACGCGAATCGGCATGATGACGTAGAGAAATGGAACATTGGATTTGATGACGCCTGGGCTGAGCTCATCGGATAGTTCGAGGAAAACCTCGTCGCCATCCAAATGCTTGAGTGGAGCCATCATAAAAGCCGGATTGAACGCAATGGCAATGTCCTTCCCTGAATACTTCACGGGAACGCTTTCACGCGCTTCGCCGATTTCAGGGGAGGAGGTCAGCAATTCAATGCAGTTTTCGGTAATATTCACTTTTACCGAGGCAGCCTGGTCGTCAAGCATCAATGAAACGCGCCGCACAGCGTTAAGGAGGGTTTCCCGGTCGATCGCAATGCGCTCCTCGCACTGCGAAGGGATGACTTGGCGGTAGTTGGGATAGGTTCCATCAATAAGCTTGGAGATAATGAAGATGTTGCCAAACTCAAAGGCCACTTGCGTGGCTGAGGTCTTTATGCTGGCTTCGCCATCCTCTCCAAGGGTTTTGATAAGCTCATTGATGGTTTTGGTGGGAACAACAATATCAAGCTCGGCTTCTTCGGGAATATCGATTTCCTGCTCAACCAAGGCCAGACGGCGGCCATCGGTGGAAACGACAGTTAGTTTGTTGTCGCGGAAAGCCATCAGGGACCCGTTCAAAATCGCCCGTGATTCGTCCGTAGAGGCCGCGTAAGAGGTTTTCTGAAGGATATCCTTCAATGTGCCTTGATCGAGCTGATAGGAGAAACTCTCTTCGAATGAGGGCATGGGCGGAAAATCATCTTTCGAGAGGCCTTCCAACTTAAAGTTGGCGGCACCGGATGAAATTTCGGCAACATCATTGGGTCCCACCTTAATATCGACTTGATAGCTCGGGAGTTCGCGGCATATGCTGAAGAAGCGGCGGGCGGGCAGGGTGGTTGCGCCGGATTCGGAAATATCGGCTTCCAAGCTGGTGCGCACACTAACCTCCTGGTCGGTGGTAGTGAGTGTCAGTTTCCCGTTTTCTGCTTCGAGCAGTACATTTGAAAGAATCGGCAACGTGGTACGTTGGCCAACGATCGATTGCACCTTTTGAAGTGCTTCCAGAATTTGATCCTGCTCGATACTGAACTTCATTAACAAGCCTCCTATTATATTAGTATACTCTATTTATAAATAACTAGTAGTAGTAGTCTGTGGATAACCGCCTCAAACCCTACATATTCTCTGTAACCCCGTCACCTGTAAAAGCTTGAAATAATTAATAAACCTGTTGATAAATTGGGTACAAGACCCGTGTTCTGTTCACAACCCAGAGTTGTTTAATCCATTATCAGAAAACCAACAGGTTACTACCGCTTTGTTAACAGGTCGCTGGAATTCCACTTGTAGAAGAATTCTGTATTAAAACGCGGATTACGTATCCCAAGAGAGAGGGGAAAACGGTTTAGGAAGCTTTCTTATAGAACAGAGGGTATGTTTTCCTATTGTGCTGCCTTAACGCAATTCTTATTTACCCTTTCCCTGAGAATGGCAAGGGTTTGCTGCAGTCCACTATCCTTCTTTGCTTTTTCAACCACCTGTCCGCTTGCGTAGAGGATCGTTGCGTGGTTGCGATCAAACGCCTCGCCAATTACAGGAAACGATTGAGAGGTCATTGTGCGTGAAAGGTACATGGCAATCTGGCGCGGCCAGGCAATATCCCTCGAACGTTTCTTGCCAAGGATATCGGATTGGCGAAGGTCAAAATGATCCGCCACGGTTCGCTGGATGATATCGATGTTGACCACCGCTTTGGATTCCTTGTCAAGCAGGTCGTGTAGCAATTCTTCAACCTTTGCAACATCCACATGCTGGTTTGTTAGCGAAATGTAGGTGGCCACGCGGATAAGCGCACCTTCCAGACTTCGGATATTGGAGGAAATACGCTCGGCAAGATAATCGATCAATCCGGAGTCAATTTTCAGGTTCAGCAAGTCGGTTTTTTTTCGCAGAATGGCTGTACGGGTTTCAATATCAGGTTTTCCGAGTTCTGTAACCAGTCCCCACTCAAAGCGGGAAACAAGGCGTGGTTCAAGGCCGGCTAGCTCGCTTGGAGTACGATCGGAGGTCAGCACAATCTGCTTATGACTTTCAAAAAGCGCATTGAAGGTATGGAAGAATTCTTCCTGCACCCGGGCTTTTCCATCCAGAAACTGAATGTCATCGATCATCAGCAGGTCGATTTTCCGGTATTTTTTCCGAAAGCCCGCAATACTATTGTTTTTCAACGCATCGATATATTCGTTAAGGAATGCTTCAGAGGTAATATAGCAAATCTTTGCGCGCGGCTTCTTTGAAGCCACATGATTGCCAATAGCCTGCATGAGGTGTGTTTTTCCAAGTCCGGTGCCGCCGTAGAGAAAAAGAGGATTGTAGGTACGCGAAGGCGAGTTGGCCGCCGCCATTGCCGCCGCATGGGCAAACTGGGTGGAGGAACCGACCACGAAGGAATCGAAAGTATAGTTTGGGTTTAGATTGTGGGTGGGTTTTTTCCCGAAGCTGGGAAGCGAGATGGGGGAGTGGGGTTCCGGATCTTTCTTGACGTCCTCGAAGCAATGGGAGTCGACCTCCAGCGAAATATCCATTTCCTTGCCGCTTACGACCATCACCGCCTTGCGGATCATCGGAAAATAGTTTTCCTCGAGCCAATCCTTATAGAAGTTGGTGGAAACGACCAGACGCATGCTGTTCTCGGAGATCTCTTGGCATTGAATCACCGCAATCCAGCGATCATAGATATCGCTGGAAAGGATCCCTTTTAACTGCTTGCACGCCTCATCCCAAATATTGCAGTTTTTGTTTTCCATTTTTCTTAAAATCCGATCTCTTAACAGCTCAAGCCAAGTAATCAACAAGTTATTTACAGGCAATGGGTTCCTATTCTCACTACCAGGATTTGAAAGGTATGAAAACGAGATAGCGCGCTCAAGGGATAATAGAAAAAAAACACAAAAAAAATCTACTACCACTAAATATGGTTTCCATTTCTTAACAGAGCACAAGATAGGCGATCGGGGGGCGGAAAAATTAGAGCCGGAAAACAGGGGAAAGATTCGTCTGTCTCGCGTAATATTAAAAGCATAAGGAGGTTGTGCCAGAATGAATGAATTAACAGGCCTTGTTTTACTTGCAGGATCGTCGCAAAGCGATACCAGCATCCATTATTTAAGTGGGTTCACTGCTCCTGACCCCTTTTTATTCTTGAGAACAAATTCTGCGAACTATCTCGTCGTGTCCGCCATGGAAAAAGGGCGGGCCGAAAAGCAGTCCAGACCCGGAACCAAGGTTTTTACTCCTGCCGAGATCGGACTGACCCGCAAGCAATCCGGCAAAATGGGAAACCAGATTATTGCGCTTATTGAAAAAGCCAAGATCCGCCGTATTCAAGTTCCGCCCGACTTTCCCGTCGGTATTTTCCGGGCTTTGGAAAAAAAGGTGAATATTTCGATTGCTGGGAAACCCGTTTGTCCGGAACGCAAAGTGAAAACGAAAGAAGAGATTTCCAAGCTCCGGCAAAGCCAGCAATCCGCTGTTGCTGCCATGAATGCCGCCACGGCGCTGATCGGTTCCGCCGGGATCGACCGCCAAAACCGCCTTCTTGTAGGCCCGGTCCCCGACCGGGTGTTCCTGACTTCGGAAAACGTTCGGCAGCTTATCCATAAAACACTGATCGACCACGATTGCGCCGGTATCGAGACGATCGTAGCCGGCGGCGATCAGGCTACCGACCCCCACGAACGCGGCCATGGCCAACTCTATGCCGGACAAGCCATTATCATTGATATTTTCCCGCGCAGCGAAAAAACCGGATACTGGGGCGACCTCACCCGCACCGTCTGTCGCGGCCGCGCAGCACCGGATCTAAAAAAACTCTACAAGGCCGTGAAAGCCGCCCAGGCCGCCGCACTCCGCGCCGTCAAGCCGGGCGTCTGTGCCGACGAAGTCCATTTGGCCGCAAAAAAGGCATTTGAACAACGCGGCTACGAAACCAAGGAAACCGATGGGCGGCATGTCGGGTTCATCCATGGAACCGGCCACGGGGTGGGGCTCGATATCCACGAGCTTCCAAGGGTTGGAACCAGCGGCGAAACATTGGAGATCGGCAACGTCATCACTATCGAACCCGGCCTCTACTATCCCGGCCTCGGCGGTGTCCGCATCGAGGATACCATCGTCGTTACGGAAAAGGGCTGGCGCTATCTGGCACCTTGCCCGAAAAAGTTTGAACTGTTATAGGCAATAACCGCTTGGTAGATTGCGTTATACGGACAACAACCCGATTCGGGAGGGATACGCGAATGAAAAAACAAATCATGATTCTGGCCATTCTAGCCTTGGCCATTCCCGCCATGGCGCAGGACACCAACGAGTTCGATCCGCGCAGGGAAAAAAAGAACCATCCTGAATGGAGCGAAAAAAAACGAGCGGAGCACCAGCAGCGCCGTCTCCAGCTCATGGAGCGGGAACTAAAAAGAATCGGCGTCACCGAAGAGGAAAAGGCGCAAATCATCGAATTGCAGAAAATGCACAAGGGAAAGATGGAGGCCAATGCGAAGCATATTGCAATGGCTCGCGAAAAGCTTTCAAAACTACAGGACGAGGGAGCGCCGATGGAAATGCTTGAAGCCGCCATTCAGGAGCTTTCCGCCTCCCAGACCGTCCAGCTAAGGATTTTGGTGGTCAACCGCATTGAAATGGAGCGCATTCTCGGCAAAGAAAAGTATACCTTGTTCATGCAGAATGCCCGCACGCAATTCCAGAAGCATGGCCGCCGAAGCGGGCCACCTTTGCCACCGCGACCCGGGCTTCCTCCGATTCCCGGGCGGGATCATCACCACGGGGAGCCGCCGCATCCGCCTGAAAACCCGCCACCACCTTCCGAAAACTAACCGGTGGAAACCCCATATCGGGTTGCTATCGCCAATGGGTTTTGAAACACTGTTGCCCATGCCGAATAAAACCCCAAGTCTATTGCAGGCCAGCTTTTGGCTGACAGGGCAAGAGAAGCGCTACATCCTTGTAATCTGCGCCCTTGCACTGCTGGGGATTGCCGCCCGCTACTTCTACTTGAAAAACGAAAAGCCCGAGGCATACGCACCCCCCGGAATCGAGGAAGAATAAATTTTCGGGTGTGGATTTTTGAATATATTAGGAGGCAAAAGCATGAGGGATTGCATTTTCTGCAAGATTGTTGAAAAGGAAATCCCCGCAACGGTCATCTACGAAGATGACGATGTACTGGTTTTCATGGATATCGGGCCGATCATTAAGGGACATGCACTCGTGATTTCGAAAAAGCATTATGATCCAGTAACCGAAACGCCCGACGAAATGCTCGCCAAGCTGCATGTCACCGCCAAGCGCATCGCGCAGGCGCAAATGAACGGATTTGGTGCCGACGGGGTCAATATTATGCAAAACAACGGAACGGCGGCGGGACAGGAGGTTCCGCATATCCATGTGCATGTCATTCCGCGTTTTAGCGATGACGGCCACCACTGGAACTGGAACGCGAAAAAGTACAACGATTTTGATGAAATGAAAAAGTTGGCAGACAAATTGCGAGAACAGCTTTAGAAACGATGAAACCCCCGAATATAGACGATTTGCTTGCTCCGATTCTGGAAAAGGATGCGCGCTACACCCCCGAGGCCTACCTCTTTGTTCGCGAAGGACTCGATCACTCCGTGCGCAAGCTCGAAAAGCCACGCCACATCAGTGGGCAGGAGCTGCTCGCCGGCATGCGCGAATATGCCCTCCAGGAGTTTGGTCCTGTCGCCAAGCGCGTCCTTTCCGAATGGGGCATCAACGAATGCGTCGATTTTGGGAACATTGTCTTCAACCTCGTCAACGAAGGCCTGCTCGGCAAGACCGACGAGGATTCCATCGAGGACTTCATGGATGGCTACGACTTCCACGAAGCCTTCATCCAGCCCTTCCAGCCGAACCATCCGGTGGCCTGTCCGCTGGAGCAGCCTGTTTCCGCTGAATAAGTTGTAGCCGGGGGCGGTGACCCCGGAGCTGTAGCTGTAGTCGGCTCCTGCTCCTGCTGCCGACCGACGTTGAACTCAAAGCCGAAGGCGAATCGCCGCACTGTCCGCGATGCGGGAAGGGTCGACCCCTGCTCCTATTTCCACGCTCGGTTTCAGCGCGTCATCTCTGTCTTGCATGGAAAGTCCTTTGATTAAGCCTAGCGCAAAAAGCCCATCTCGCGCATCCACGCTTCGCATAGTTCAGGCCACTGGGCAACCGAATGTTTTGAGCGCAGGCCGAAGCCGTGGCCGCCCTTGGCGAAAAGATGCAGCTCGACCGGGATGCCATGGGCATCGAGCGCGGTGGCGTAGGCCAGGCTGCTGCGGTAGTATGTCCTGTCGTCGCGCGCCTGTACGATAAAGGCGGGCGGGGTCTTTTTGCCGATCTTGATTTCGTCGACCAGCTCGAGGCCGCCTTTTTTGAAGAGATAGGCGGGATAGACCAGAATGGTGAAGTTGGGCCGGTCGGGCGAGTTGCTGCACGATGCGGCTAGGTGCCCGCCTGCGGAGAATCCAAGCATGCCGACCCGCGCGGGATCGATGTTCCAATCCTTGGAATGCTCCCGCACCAGGCGGACGGCGCGGCGGGCGTCTTGGAGCGCGCCGACCCGGTTGCCGGGAACGCGGTATTTGAGCAGGGCGGCGGAGACGCCGATGGAGTTGAGCCACTGCGCGATTTCGGTTCCCTCCTTGTCGTAGGCGAGGATGCTGTAGCCGCCCCCGGGGCAGACAATGACCACGGGGGCGAGGGCGCCGCTATCCTTGGCGGGATAGAAGCTCAGGGTCGGCTTGCCGACGTGGGTCAACCGCAGCACGTGGTCGCCCCTGCCAGGCAGGGTGGTTTCGGGTTCCGACGTGGCCTTTCCCGGCATGGCCCCCGCTTCCCAGAGCGGGATTTCGGCGGCCCAAGATGTGGATAGCAGCCCCATAAGCAAAAACAGTGAACGTTTCATGGTTTCGGAAAGTAGGCGGGAAACCGCTCTTCGTCAAGAGTGCTGACTTGTTCATTGATGGTTCCGGCGCGGCTAGATGGGTAAAAATTAGGGGTTAAAAAAACCTGCTGCGGAACCGCGCAGGGGAAATAATTGAAGCCGCCGCTCTCGCCACCGACCACATCCAGAAATGGCTCGAAGGCAAAACCATCCAGAAAGTCATCGACGTTTCTGAACACCGCCCTCGCCGCATGCCCTCGAGTTG
>DAOUQA010000224.1 GCA_030625905.1 Kiritimatiellales bacterium
CGTAACGGAGGGCATCCACGGCCAAGGTCTTGTGCAACTCCTTGCCGACCCGTATGACGAATTTTCCGGAGTATTCCTTTCCCGCCGTGGCTACGGGCATCGGCTCTCCATCTTTCTGGTAAAGCTCGATCCACTCCTCCACCGCTTGGCAGAGTTCCTTGTACACCTTGGCCTCGTCATCCCCATGGATACCGCCGCGCATCAGCCCCGGACAGGAGCCGACATAGCACTGGTCTTCCTTCGACCACGCCACAATCTTGAGATATTGATCGCTCGTTTTCATTTTTTCACCTCGCGAATCACTTTTTCCACTTCACGTTCCTGATATTAATTCACCGCTAAATACGTTGCAGCATTGTGGAGGGCGACGCTCCGTCGGAGCCCCGAAAACACAGGAAACGGCTCCGACGGAGCGTCGCCCTCCAGTCTGGAAATGTCTCCTATTTACACCTTTTTGCGTTTCCTTGCGTTCCTTCGCGGCTAATCAAATCTTCCAATCAATCGCAACGCAGCTGGAAGCACGCGTCAGGATCAGCGGATCTTCAGGGTGGCGACGCCGATCAGGGCGAAGATGATCGCCAGGATCCAGAAGCGCGTGACAATGACGGTTTCGACCAGCTCCGGTTCGCGGTTTTCATCCATGGCGCGCTCCTTCTCGACAAACTCGAAGTGGTGGTGCAGCGGCGCGCACTTGAAGACGCGACGGCCTTTCCCGTAGCGCTTTTTCGTATATTTAAAGTACCCGCTTTGAATCACCACGCTGGCCGCCTCGATCACGAAAACACCCCCCACGATGATGAGCAGCAGCTCCTGCTTGATCAAGATCGCCAGCATAGCGATGGCACCACCGATCGCGAGGCTTCCGGTATCGCCCATGAAAATCTTGGCGGGATGGCAGTTGTACCACAGGAAGCCCAGCCCCGCGCCGAGCAGCGCGCCGCAAAACACCGTCAGTTCGCCGCTACCGCGCACGAACGGAACCTGTAGGTATTCCGCAAAGTTGTAGTGCCCGGCCACGTAGGTCAGAAACAGGTAGGCCACGGCCACCGAGTTTGAGCACCCAATCGCCAGCCCGTCCAATCCATCGGTCAGGTTGACCGCATTGGATGCGCCAACCAGCACAACGACCAGGAAGATAAACCCGCCGATCAATCCCATGTCCAGAATCGGGTTCTTGAAAAACGGCACCATCAGGTCGCGGGCGCGGGCCTGCATGTCGGGAATCGACCAAAGTACCGCAAAAACCACCGCCGCCCAGGCAAACTGCGCGGTAAACTTCATCTTGACGCTCAATCCATTCCTACGCTTGATCTTCAGGTAGTCGTCCGCAAAACCGATCAACCCCATCAGGCAGAAGGTGCCGAGCGTCAGCAGCACATACATATTGGTCGGAATCGCCCACAGCAACGTGGATCCAGCGGCGGAAAGAATGATCAGCAGTCCCCCCATGGTCGGCGTTCCGATCTTCTGTCGGCGGTCGAGCCCGGCAACGCGCGCATCCTCTTTCTGCTCGCCAAAGTTAATGATGCGCAGGCGCCTGATCAGCCCCGGAGCAAGCACCAACGAAATGATGAATGCCGTGGCCGCCGCCCCGAGTGTACGGAACGAGATGTATTTGAAGAGCCGAAGCTCCGATATATGGCTTTCCAGCAACGATAGATAATAAAGCATTCCCTAACTCTCATCAAAGTGTTCCAGCACCCGCTCAAGCCGCTCGCCGCGCGATGCCTTCAACAGAACGCGATCGCCGACATGCAGATGTTCTTTCAGAATCTGTGCGGCTTCGGCGATCTCCGGTACATGGAAAAACCGATCCGTTCCATTGCAGGCAATGTACTTGCTGCCGAGTTCGCCAACCGCAACCACTCCATCAAGGCCCAGTCCGTCGATGAATCGACCAAGCTCGGCATGTTCCTGTTCGGCGGTGTCGCCCAACTCGTGCATGCCGCCAACGACCGCCCATTTTTTTTCGGCTCCAGGAAGGTTGGCGAAAGTGCGCAGGTTGGCACGCATCGAGAGCGGGTTGGCGTTGTAGGCATCGTTGATGAACTTTATACCGCGCACTTCCGACTCCTCCCAGCGCATCGCCGGAAGCTTGAATTTGCACAGCCCCTCCGCCACCTCGGCGGGCGCCATACCCAGCTCCAGCCCAAGCGCAATGGCGCGCAGCGCGTTTTTCATGATGTGCTCGCCGGGTAGCGGCATGGTGAATTCATAGCTCGTGATGCGTGATCCGTGATGCGTAATGGCCATGACATCCGGTGCCACCCTATGTCCGACATAGTCTGCAACCCCTTCCAGCGCAATGACCCGCACACCTGCGCAGGTGTGCTTTCGAATCAGGGCATGCCATTCGCTGTCGCGGTCGAGAATCACAGTTCCAGTGGATGGAATTCGCCAGGCCAGCTGCGCCTTTTCACGGGCGATCTCCTCCAGCGACTGGAAGTTTTCGCGGTGGGCGTTGCAGATATCGGTCAGGATGCCGATGTTAGGCTGGAGCATATCCGTCAGCACCGCAATCTCCCCGGGCCGGTTCATACCGATCTCGAACACGCCGTATTCAGCGGTACGCGGCATGGCGAGCATGGAGAGCGGCAGGCCGATGTGGTTGTTGTAGTTTCCAGCTGTGCGATGGGTTTCGCCCTTCACGGAAAGCACATCGGCGCACATTTCCTTGACGGTGGTCTTGCCAACGCTACCGGTGATGCCAACGACCGTGCCGGCCCATTCCTTGCGGTAGCCGCGCGCCATCTCCTGCAAGCCCTTGACCGTATCCGGCACATGCAGCACCGGGTTTTCCGACCAGTGGAAATGCTCGTCCACCAGTGCACCGACCGCCCCGTGTTCAAAAGCCTGCCGCACAAAATCGTGTCCATCAAAATATTCGCCCCGGATGGCGACATAGAGATTACCCGGCTGGATCGTGCGCGTGTCGTTTGAAATTCCCGTAACGGGATCATCGGGCATCCCGTTTTCCCAAGGTTTGGAAACCCACTGCGACAATTCCTCTGGATGAAATTCCGGCATTAGCCCAAAATCTCCCTGACCGTTTCGCGGTCATCAAACGGTATGATGGTGTCCTTCAACTCCTGATAGGTTTCATGGCCCTTTCCAGCCACCAGCAGAATATCCTTTCGGCCCGTTTCCTTAATCCCCCTCTTGATCGCGTCGCAGCGGTCGAGCACCACTTCGAAGGG
>DAOUQA010000153.1 GCA_030625905.1 Kiritimatiellales bacterium
AAAAAAAACGAGCCTAGGGAAAAGTGATGAACAGAGTGTTACCCATGTACCCGGATAGTTTGTAACCCATGTCCCGAGTCAGACACGGTCGACTTCGGCCTCCGTGCAAAGGGTCGGTCCCGTAATCTAGTAATCGGTAGCTACCCTTCTTGAAACGTCACTCAAATTTTATTCAGAACTGGGACATTTCTAATATTCCAGCCTGTGGCATTCCCGCCGCGAGGAAGCGATAAAATGCTGTTCGCTTCACTAAGCCGAACTATTATTTGAATACCTTTTCGAGGAATTCCATCGTCAACTCCGGGCCACGGGGGGTGAGTAGCCACGCCGTTACCGCAACGTTTACAAAGACGATTGTATTAGGGGAAAACTAGTAAAAGTTACTAGGCTAGAGGCCTGGTGCTGTCCTGTCAATGGGCGGCTACGATGGAAAGGGCGAGGGCAAACAGGAGCTGTTTCAGATTAATCATCGTCATCATCCGGGCCACGTTGATCGAAGGGAACAATGGCCCAATCGGGGTAGGTGGATTCTGGTCCTTTCATGGCAAACCAGAGAATGCGGTTGAGATCATCTTCGTCGCAGGCGTCGCACAAATCGAAGGGCATCTTTTCCGATTGCTCCGCATACTTTTTCATTTTCGGATTGGTCAGCGCGCTGGGCGGCGGATTCATCCGGTCGAGGGGAACCAGATTGGGCACGGCGTCGTAGGGGGTGTAGTCGGGCGTGTTCGTGAAGCAGTCGCGCATCGGGGTGGAGCCGGCATCCATTTGGTTGAGGGGCGGGAAGCCGAGGATCAGGCCGATGGTTCGGATCAGGCCGGGCTGGTTGAAGTGGGTCGAGACCACCTCTCCGCGCTTGGTGTAGGGGCTGGCGACCTGGCAGTCCGTCCTGAAGCCGCTGACATGGTCCCAGCCCGCCTGGGGATCATCTTCGATGGAGAAGATGACGGTATTTTTCCAATAGGTGCTTTTGCTGACGGCTTCGATAATGCGCCCCAGAGCATAGTCGTTGTCGGCCACGGTGGCGGCGGGGGTGGGACTGCTGGCCCCGGTTCCCGAAGTGTGGTTGTTGTGGACCGAGAGAATATGGAGATTTTCGAATTCCGCCTCGCCGCGCTCGCAGGCTTCGAGGTGGGCAATGAAGATATCGGCGCGCACCTGATCCGGAATATTGGCGGCCCATGCGGGATAGTTTGTTGCGAGGAAGGGTGCCACCGATGCGTGGCCCGGCTGGGTTTCAAACGTGCAGAACGAGGTTCCCTCAATGCGATCCCGGTAGAAGTCGGTGAAGGTGGGGCGTCCCTTTTTGACGGGGTCGGTAAACATGGTTTGGCCGAGGCACATTTCGCCGTAGACGCGAACCGTGCGCCCCGCCTTGGCGGCGGCGCTCCAGAGGAATCCCTGCGGTGACCAGGCCATGACATCGTGCTCGTTCTTGCCTGCTAGGCCGTCGGGATAGGCGCGGGGCCATCCCGCAAAGCTGCGTTCGAGGTAGTCGTTGGCAAAGGCCGAAAGGCACCAGTTGTGGCCGTCGGCGCTCAGGATGCCGGAGCAGTAAATGTTGTCCAGCAGAACGAACTCTCGCGCCAGCTTATGGAGGTTCGGCGTGATTCTTTCGCCGAAGATGCAGAGGTCTTCGCGTCCCTCGCCCTCGGGCATATCCCCGTAGACCTGGTCGTAGGTGCGGTTTTCGCGGATGATGTAGACCACGTGCTTGAAAACGCTTGGCTCGCCGGAACGCTCCGGAACGGGAACGGGCTTTTGGCCGGAACGGGGCGGAAGCAAGGCCTGCCGAACCACGTCGATGCGATAGTTGTCGAGGACCTGTTCCGTGAGCTCCTCCAGATCGTCCGGGCCGGGCAGCGGGATATGCGAGAGCGTGCCAAAGTAGGCTCGCGTTCGGGACTTTTCCCCTTCCCTGATCAGGTTCGCCCCGGAGCCAAGCCCTTTCATGTTGGAGATGTGCAGCATTCTGTTTTTCCGGTCCAGCACGACGCCGGATGGGAACCAAGCGGTGGGAACCATTCCCAACAGGGTTGTTTTTCCGGGAGTGAAGCTAAAGATGGCCAGCGTGTTCTGGGTGCCGAGGCAGACCATGAGCGTGGAGGGGTCGATAAAGGACAGCGCGGTCGGGGAAGCCCCGAACGGATCGTCGATTTTCCAGCGCACCGATGGCGTTTCAATCACTTTCCGGGTTTGGGTGTCGATGACGCTGAGCGTATCGGCATCGGCGTTGGCCACGACAAGGTGGCGGCCATCCGGCGAGAGCGCCATTGCCCCGGGTTGCTGGCCGACTTCGATTTCGGCAAGGGAGTTGCCCGTTTTCAAGTCAACCACACTGATGGTTCCGGGGGCGACGAGAGCGAGCGGACCCGCGACCCGCACATCAACGCCGCGGCCCGAGGTTTCAACCGCGTCGCCCTCCACGGGACGGCGACCCGCGCGATTGCTGACATAGGCGAACCCATCCCGGAGAACCACCTGAAAGGGGATCATGCCCACGGGAATGCTACGGAGCACCTTGCCCGTGGCCGTATCGAGTTCATGGAGCTGGTTGGAAAGGCTTCCGCAAACGTAGAGGCGTTTCCCATCCTTGGAAACCGCCAGACCCGCCGGAACCTCGGCATCGCGTTCGGGAGCGGATTTTCCGGGCAGCTTCCATGTGCCGGTGGGGACTACCCCGTCGGCTGTCACCGAGAACACCTTGATGCTTCCGTTGACGTTGCTGAGGTAGATGCGTTTCCCGTCGGGGGAAAAGACGAGGCCCGTATAGCTGATCTGCCCCTTTTTGTCGGGTGCCAAATTGTTGGTCTCCATGTCGTCGACCCGGTCGGCCTCATTGGGTAGGGGGATAAACCGGGGAGTTCCAGACACTGGAAGATCAAAGACGACCAACTGGCTGGCATTCCCCGCCGTGGCCAGCAGATTCCCGTCCGGCGAGATGGCCACGGTGACCGGGCGCATTCCGGGGAGCTCCGTGGTCGTTCCGGCGGGCGTAAGGGTCTGGCTGTTGGGCAGGATAATGCGGTTTGTCGCGATGCCCACGGTGGCGGTTTCATCCCAATGGGATTCCGGCGATCCCCCTCGGCTGGACTCTCTTCGAGTCCGAGCGAGGCTCGCCTCAGAGTCGAGGACGGAACGGGCGACGGCTGGAAGGATTGCTGAAAGGCCGAACAGTAAAAGAAAAAGGTAGCGGGGTTTCATAAACAGGTCTCCAGATTGAGTTAGCGCAGATCCATATCGAGTATGCCGTCCAGCAGAAGGTTGGCCATGATAGGTCCGTCGTCGGTCATGGTGATCAGGTCGCCGACGCTAAGGACAAACTCGGGCTGCATCAGGTTTATTTTTTCTATCGCGTCCGCAAATACTGCGCAAACTGCGGTCAGGCAGAAGCCCAGGAGCATTGCGTTCTTCTTCATACCCTGCATTTTATTCCTCCACGCTATAGATTCCGGGCATCGTAGCATGAGCGCCCGGTGTCGGGATAGGTAGATTGTACGCGTAGGCGCAGTAGTCTGATCCTTTCCCGAGGATTGATTCATAAGTTTAGTAAAAGGGATTCCCCCGTGTCGAGACAGTAAACCAACAATGAGAATAATTATTACATTGGCGATTGACGGAGCCGTGTTAGATGACCACCATTATGCGTTTTTTCTGAATAAATATTTATACGGTACTTAAATTATGACAATAGCGATGCCCAATTCTGAAACAATAAAACTAGTGGCTCGATTGTACTACATCGACAACCTTTCCCAGTCGGAAATTGCACGGATGGTTTCCGTGTCGCAGGCCAAGGTCTGTCGCCTTCTTCGCCTCGCGCGGGAGCAGGGGATCGTGCAAATATCTGTGGCCGACGAGTATACGGCGCAGGATCTGGAACTGGAGAAGAAGCTTTGCGCAACCTTTTCCCTTCGCCATGCCGTGGTTATCCGTAACCTTCCATCGGTGCGCGGCGGGGGGCTTCCGAAGCATGTCGGATATTTCGGGGCGTCGGCTCTTGCCAAAATGATCCAGCCGAATCAGGTCATTGGTCTGACGGGCAGTCGCACGCTGACTGAGCTGGTTCGCCACTTGGGTTCTTTCTGCGATCCGAAGGGATTGCGCGTGGTTCAGTTGATGGGGAGCATTGGAGCAAATATTAACGAGCATGATGCCATCGAGTTAAGCCGGAAGTTTGCCAGCTCTTTCGGTGGTGCATTGTATTCGCTAAATTCGCCGATTTTTGTGGCGAATTCACAGGTTTGCCGTGATTTTATGGAAATGGAGCAGGTGAAGACCATCTGGAAGCTCTATCGGGAGATGGATGTTGCCTTGGTTGGAATTGGCCACCTCAAGAGTTCGGTCCTGATCGATCGGGGGGTTCTTGGGGAGGAGGATCTTGAACAGCTGCTTGAACTCGGTGCCATTGGTGAGACGTGCGGTCGCTTTTTCGATGCAAACGGGAAAGAGTGCGAGTCGGACTACCGGGATCGGGTGATCAGTATCCCGTTAGAAGAGTTGCGGCGCGTTCCCTTGGTTGTTGGGGTAACCGTTGGTGCGGAGCGGGCCGACGCGGTTGTGGCCGCAGCCCAATCCGGATTGATTAAGGCACTTATCATCGATGAGGCCGGGGCGCGGGCGGCTTTGGAATTTGCGGCGAAAGGTCAATTTGACAAAGATTCCCTAGATTGGGACTATTAGATATATACATGAATAATATTTCACCTGCATGTTCAATAAAGGAGAACCCACTGAAAGCACTGCAAATCTACTCTTCTCTCGCCCTCCTGTTCGTTGCAGGTTGCGCAACGGCCTCATCCACCGAGGCGCTTACTTTTGCCGAGGTGGAAAAGCTGGATGTGAGATCGTTCCGCGAGCGGTTGCTGGCAAGCCACGCACCGGCTCGGATGATCCGCTCGCGCTACACCGTACTCGACCTCGTCGCTGAATCGGGATGGTGGAAGTCCTGTGTCGATGCCCAGTTTGAGGCCGGAGGATTTTGGGCATGAGTAATGCGGCGACAAAACACCTCGCGGATATTCGACATCTGGCGCTCGATATGGATGGTACGATCTATGCGGGCGGAACGCTCTTCCCGTGGACCAAGCCCTTCCTCGACCGCATGACGGAGCTGGGCATTGGATATACATTCCTCACGAACAACTCCTCGAAAAGCGCCCGCGACTATCTGGCCAAACTGGAAGCACTGGATCTGGGAGTCGAAGC
>DAOUQA010000118.1 GCA_030625905.1 Kiritimatiellales bacterium
GGGTGCGCCAATGGCTCCCACGAAGATGCCGCGTGTGGTTTCAATTATATGGAGATCGTTTGTTTCAGAAGCGAAGCCACCGTCCGAGGCATCCACGGTGAGGGTGGAATTGGTTTGGAAGGTGGCGGTGTCGGCTGTGATCGCGGCGTATCCGCCCGTGGAGATGTTGATCGCCGTGAACGAGTCAGAGGCAAACGCCATGTCGCCTGCCACGGTCAGTTGACTTTGGTAAAGGTTGAACCCGCTGCCTGGGTCGAGGCTAAAGTCGTTCCCGAATTCCATGGTTCCGTTTTCCAGGGAGAACACGCCATTTGAGGCGAGGGTAAAGTCGTTCCCGAATTCCATGGTGCCGTCTTGCAAATGGATTTGTTGCAGTGCGCTGTTGGCCTGGTTGTCCACGACCACGGTTCCGCCGTTTTGGTAGAGGCCATTCTGGACGACCAAATTGGTTCCGGCCAGGAAATGCTGGACAGCTCCATGGGTGCTGTAGAAGGCCAGTGAGCTAAAAGTGCCTCCATGCAAATTGACCGAGTTGGTCGTGGCCTCGGTCAATATGCTGAAAAGGCCGTCGCCCGCTATGGCGGAGGTGCCGCCGATATTGCCGGCAAAATTTCCGCCATGGATTGTTGCATCGCTGTTCTCCAGATAGATGGCGGCGTGGTCTACGCCGCCGGTAAAGCTGCCGGAATGGATAGTGACCATGGAGTTGTCGCCAACAAACAATCCCGTGCCGCCGTCCCCCCCGCGGAATACGCCATTGCTGATGGTCAATGTGGATCTTTCCATGACGAATCCTTCGGCGCTGCCGATCCCCGCAAACTCACTTCCGGAAATGGTGGCCGTGCTGTTTGTTATATATCCGCCGATCGCTTCTCCCTCCATTCCGGGAATAGGAGGCCCCCCTCCGCTTTCCGTGCCTGCGGTGCCGATAAAGCGCCCGCCCGTGACGACGAGGTTGGTGGCGTTCACCGCGCTAAATACAACCCCCTCCGAGCCGGTGACGGTGGCCCCGGCGGTGGCATCGACCTTAAAACCGACCGCCTTGTTAGTGATGTTGACGTAGCCCTCGATATCGTGCAGCAAGGTAAGGTTAGTGGTTCCATCATACCCGACGACAAGCGATCCCGAGCCATTGGTTTGCGAGGTAATCGCGCCGGCGGTGGCCCAGTCGTTGGTGCCGTAGGCCAAGCCATCCACCCAGTTGGTGGCGGCTTGCGAAATGAGGGAGGAACATAAAAAAAGGACGGGCACCATCCAGTGCGTCGCCCTGTTTTTAGGTTCCGTCCGGTGCCATTTTGAATCTTTCTTCATCATGGGCGGTTCCGATCGGGATATTTTGAAGGCGTATTATTTTTGGATTTTTTTCGGCACGAGGATGGCGTTGACGAAACGACCGTTCATGCGTGGCGCCTGATCGACCGTCGTGATGTCTATCGTATCCGCTATGACACGCTGCATGACTTGAAATCCAAGTTCGCGGTGGGCATTCTCGCGACCGCGGAACATGAGCGAAATCTTGACGCGGTCGCCGTGCTCGATGAACTTGCGCAGGTTGCGCATCTTGGTGTCGTAGTCGTGGTCGCCCACATTGACGCGGAATTTGACTTCCTTGAGCTTGGTCTGCACCTGGTGCTTCTTTTGCTCTTTCTTCTTTTTTTCCTGGTCGTACTTGTATTTGCCGTAATCCATGATCCGGCACAACGGCGGTTTGGCGGTGGGGGAAATCTCCACCAGATCGAGCCCATACTGGTCGGAGCGCCGCAATGCGTCGCCTGTTTTCATGATGCCGAGCTGATCGCCGTTGGGATCGATCACGCGGATTTCTGGCACGCGGATACGGTGGTTGATCCGTGTCTGCGGTTCCCTCGACTGTCTACCTCTGTAGTTTTGCCTGCTAATCTGAGACCTCCATGTTCTGCGGTTCGTTATTCCAAGGCCGAAAGCCGCCTTTATTGCGGCATTGCCACCTTGTTACGCTCCTCTTCTTTGAGCAGCTTGATAAATTCCTCCAGACCGCATTCACCCTTCATGCCGGCGAGGCGGTGGCGTACAGCGACCTGGTTGTTTTCCTGTTCCTTGCCGCCGATAATAAGCATATACGGAACTTTGTCCAGTTGGGCGTTCTTAACTTTCCCGTTTAATTTCCCCTGCTTGGTGTCGACCGTGGCGCGGATTTCAACCTCGCGAAGCGCCTTGAGAATCTCGTCGGCATAGCCGAGCTGGTCGTCGGAAAGCGGAAGCACCCGCACTTGTTCGGGTGCAAGCCAGACGGGGAAGCCGCCGGCATAGTGCTCGGTCAGGATGCCGAAGAAGCGTTCGAGACTGCCGAAGAGCGCACGGTGTACCATGTAGGGACGGTGCGCCTCGCCGTCATCACCGATATATTTAAGGTCGAAGCGCTCCGGTAGGTTAAAGTCGAACTGGATGGTGCTCGTCTGCCACTCGCGGCCGATCGCATCCTTCACCTTGAGGTCGATTTTCGGGCCGTAGAATGCGCCGCCGCCTTCGTCTACTTCGTACGGAAGGCCTTCGGCTTTAATCGCCGCCTCCAGTGATTTTGTGGCCTGGTCCCACTGCGCGGGTTCGCCGACCGCCTTTTCGGGGCGGGTGGATAGGTAGGCCTTCACTTCGGTGAAGCCGAAGGTTTTCCAGATCATGTTGCAGAAGCGGATGACCTCTTTGACTTCATCCTCGATCTGATCTTTCGTGCAGAAGATGTGTGCATCGTCCTGAGTGAAGCCGCGGACGCGGAAGAGTCCGTGTAGCGTGCCGGCCTTTTCGTAGCGGTAGACGGTTCCCAGCTCCGCCCAGCGCAGCGGAAGCTCGCGGTACGAGCGCAGGCCGGATTTGTAGATTTCGATGTGGAACGGGCAGTTCATCGGCTTGATGAAATATTCCTGTCCATCGACATCCATTGGCGCATACATGCCTTCTTTGTAGAAGTCGAGATGGCCAGAGGTTTCCCATAGGTTGGCCTTGCCGACGTGCGGGGTATAGAGGATATCGTAGCCATTCTTGAAGTGCTCTTTCTTCCAGAAGTCCTCGATGATCGAGCGGATGCGCGCGCCCTTCGGATGCCAGTGTACCAGACCGGGACCAACCTTTTCTGAAATCGAATAGAGGTCGAGATCCTTGGCGAGGCGGCGGTGGTCGCGCTTCTTGGCCTCCTCGATCTGTTTCATGTAGAGGCGGAGCTGTTTCGGGTTGGTGAAGGCCGTGCCGTAGAGGCGCTGCAACATCGGGTTGGTTTCCAATCCCCGGAAATAGGAGCCCGCCACATTCATGATCTTGAAGGTGCGGAGCTTACCGGTGCTTTCCACGTGCGGACCGCGGCAGAGATCCTTGAATTCGCCGCAGGAGTAGAAGGTGATCGCTTCGCCTTCCGGCACGTCGGCCAGGCGTTCGAGTTTATATTTCTGCCCCTTGAGGATTTCCTTCGCCTCGTCGCGCGAAACCTCAATGCGCTCAAACGGAAGATCCTCCGCAACAAGCTTCTGCATTTCCGCTTCGATCCGCTCAAAGTCTTCCGGCGTAATGCGGGCTTCGAGATCGAAGTCATAGTAGAAGCCGTCGTCGGTTGAAGGGCCGATGTCCAGCTGCACATGATCAAACAGGCGGCACACCGCCGCCGCCATCACATGCGCCGAGCTGTGGCGCAGTGTATCCAAATCGATTGGGTTGTTGCTCATGAGTCGAAAACCTCCCGTAAAAAGAGCGTGAATATAGGGGGAACCGCAAGCGGTGTCAATTGGGGGAGCCGCTAAAACCGATGGTTTTACGCGGCAGTTATTAGGGAAGGGTTATTCGTTATTGAATCAGGTTTTTTAGGCCTAATAATGAATAACCAATACTCATATAACGGGAGCCTAAAGCCCCTCTATGCGCTTCTCAACCGGAAAAGGTGTCAGGAAAAGGAAAAGGTCTGAACCGGGTACATAGGTAACAGATATACCGGATACATAGGTAACACTTTATAAAGAGCCATGGAGGTGATTCATGGCATTGTCCGACAGGCTACGGATGGAGAGCTGTTGCGGGTGAATAAAAATGGTTAAACAATAAGACTGACACCGACTCCTGATTTTTGATCTCATGACAGACGGGGGTTGCCTCCGACAGGTTGAACACATTGCTGATTTTAAGAGGAGAAATAAAATGGGAATGAGATGCTGGAAGGCCATGGCACGGGGATCGGTACTGGCCTTTGTTTTTGGGATTGTTCTGAGCACGCGCGCGGAGGAGAAGCCGTTTGATGTGCGGGTGATGTCATTCAATATCCGTTACTACGACGTCTATGACGACGGGGTGGATGACTGGAAGAATCGCAGGGAAATGGTCGCGAAGGTGATCACTGATGCGGAACTGGATCTCCTCGGGTTGCAGGAGGACAAACCGGGTCAGCTGAGATATCTAGGAATGAAGCTTCGCGGATTCCGCCATTTTGGTAAAACGCGCGATGAATCGGGAATAGGGCCCTCCAACGCGATTTTTTATCGAAAGAAAAAGTTTAAACTCGATGACCGGGGAACTTTTTGGTTTTCAGATACGCCAGATACGGTGGATTCCAAAGGGTGGGGGAACAAATACAGCCGCATCTGCACTTGGGCTCGGTTGATTGACCGGGAAACCGGACAAGGGGTCTATCTTTTCAACGCGCATATGGATCACGCGTCGCAGTATTCCCGGGAGAGAAGCGCGGTACTGATGGGGGAACGAATCGCCGCGCGCGAGCATAATGATCCGTTCATTATCACGGGCGACATGAATGCCAAGGAAAGCAATTCGGTCATTAGATACTTTAAGGGCGATGAAATGCAAATTGATGGCAAGACCCACTCCTTTCCCTTCAAGATACAGGATTCATTCCGCGTAAAGAACGGAAAGAAGGCTTATGCCGGAACATTCAATGGTTTCGGAACAGCGAAAAAAGGGTATTTTGCCAAGCTTGATTATGTTCTAACCGAGGAATCGTCAGAGGTTCTGGACGCTACGGTGATCCGCTATAATGAGGATGGCCGCTATCCGTCGGATCACTGTCCGATAACGGCTCATATAAACATCGGGAACAAGCATTAAGCCTTGGTGGTATCGAGGGAAGTCAGCAACTTCTATTTGTCAGGATCTTTGGTCTTTATGGCCGACCCGCGCCGGAGGCTTTGGTCGCCGAACCGTTGCTTGATGCCATCGGCGGCGCGGCTGAGACGGTTGCGCTTTTTGTGCAGGGCGGTGTCGGGATCGTCGAATAGGTTGAGCTGCGCGGTTTGCGGCTCGTCAGTTTCTCCCAGGCCGCTGACGCCGAATCCGATGAGGCGGACGGGGCAGTTGCGCAGGTGCTCGTGGAGCAGGGCCATGCCGGCTTCGCGCAGGGTGATGTCGTCCTGGCTCGGAATGGAAAGTCTGGTCTGGCGGGTGATGGTGGAAAAGTCGCTCCAGCGGAGCTTTAGATGCACGGTGGTGGCGAAAAAGCCCGCCTTGCGGACGCGCCTCCCCACCTTGTCGATCAGCCGCTTGTAGGTCGCCTCGATTGTTTCTCTGTCGGTGGCATCCTCCTTGAACGTGGTTTCGTTCGAGATGCTCTTGTCCTTTGTTTCGAGGGCGATTCCGCGTTCGTCGATGCCATATGCAAGGCGGCTGAACACGGTTGCCGCATGTGGTCCAACCGCTTTTCTGGTATGGGACTACAGTATTGAACAATGTTCGATGTACATCATCAGTTGATTTCCCTTTTATCGATCCAATTTCTGCCACTTATGAGTTTTATCCAACGCCAGGCCATTGGCTTGCAGAAGGAGAAGAGTAGGTTTTGGGTCGCGAGGTTTATTCATGTAAGGTCTTAATAAATAATCTACAAATTAATGGGAGGGTTGGATGAAAAGGAGAATTGGATTTTATATCATGGGGATGCTTGTCTGGAGCGTTTTTATTGCCGGAGCAAGAGGAGATGGGATTCGCGTAGAATCCACAGTACCGCTTTCCATTCATTCGGGAGAAGATGCTCCCCTCAGTGCAACGATTTCCTATCAAGCATT
The DNA here is from genome assembly GCA_030625905.1 of Kiritimatiellales bacterium. Taxonomy (GTDB): domain Bacteria; phylum Verrucomicrobiota; class Kiritimatiellia; order Kiritimatiellales; family Pontiellaceae; genus Pontiella. The sequence continues at coordinate 6,030 of DAOUQA010000118.1, forward strand.
GGAGGTGAGCAAGACTCTTAATGAAATTAGTTCATCGGATCCTGATTATTTGGTGTTTTTTAGGAGATTTTTCGAGAGCCTCATTGCGGGGGAGCACGATGATATTGCTCGTTTAACGTATCCTGAAGGGCAAAAGGTGGAGAAGCGCTTGGATCATTTTAAAGAGGTACAACAACTCTACGGCAAACTTAAGTTAGAAGATATGCGCCTTAAATCCATAGTGTTTATAGAAGATTCTTTCTATTTCGTTTGCCTTTCTGGGGTTGGTAAGGATGCGCGTAGGTTTAGTTGTCTTATTAGAAAAGGGGAGAATGGTGGACACTGGTGGGATCTTAAGGAAAAGGAGTATCGTGATGTAGTGTCTATTTTAAGCTTAGCGTTTAGGTATAAGTTTTCAGACGCGCCCCAACGCTCAGAGGCACAGCATCCGATATTTAATAGGGAGGTGATCATTACCCCTATAGCGTCGCATGAAA
>DAOUQA010000187.1 GCA_030625905.1 Kiritimatiellales bacterium
CCAACCTATCTATGGGGATTGTATGGAACCCCGAGCTCTGATTCCATGGTTTTCTTTATATTCCTTTCCAATGGCTGGAAGGGTTGGAGGAGGTTGGGCAAGGGAACCATGGATAAACGAACCTTCACGGGGAGTTTTTGAAGGATGGGGCGGCTTGTTTTCCTGATCAGGGCGCACGTTCGGGCAAGGCGTGCGGAGGAGCCTTTTTTTAGAAGTCTGGATATCGCGGAACGTTTTCATGCTAGGGCGGATGCCTAGGGGGCGGCAGGGGTGCGGGGATGAGCTTGGTTCTGCATTTCGGGCAGCGGCGTCCGCCGACGGTTTTGACGCAGGAGGAAGTCCGGCGGGTGCTGCGAAACATGGAGGGGACGCACCGGTTGATGGCGCAGTTGCTTTATGGGTGTGGTCTGCGGGATGGATTCGGGGAGGTTTATATTCCGGAGGCCTTGACGAGGATTGCACTGAGGGGATCCTCCTTTGCGCCGACCTCCGCCTTGAATACAATCTCCTTCCGCTTCCGCAACAGACAAACCCAGGCTTTGGGCGGATCTGACTGATTGGAACCAAAATAGCCTGCATCAAGCGAAAGAACCTCACAATACGGTTCCACTACATCAAGCAACTCCCTTGCTGTAAGCTTGGGTGGGCCGGTCTCTCTATCTTTCCCGTCGGCATTGCCCACGAGCGTCAACCAGAGCCCCCCTTCTTCCAAGTGGGAAGTTACCTTTTCTGCAAACCGCCGGCGTTCTTCGACCGTGTTGAGAGAATGAAGACAGCCCCGATCAAACACAAAGCCAAAAGGTGAACCGGGGATTCTCTCATTCAGGAAGTCGGCCACAATAAAGGAACAATCAACATTAGAGATCGATGCCTTTTTCTTGGCTTTCTCAATAGCGGTTTGGGAGATATCGCAACCGGTTGCAACGAAGTGCTGTTGGGCAAGCAATATGGCATTGTCGCCAGTCCCGCAACCAACATCCAGCACCTTGCATTTTGGGATCGGCCACTGTATTACCATGTCGAGAAGATTGGCATCCGGCGCGCCATGATCCCAGGGGGTATCGTCTGCCTTGTACCTTTCCTCAAAACGATTTTCCATGAGCCTTATTCCTTTATTAAAGTTTCCTAATGATTGCATCCGCCGCACGCGCATCGCCCAGCGTGCGCTCCAACATCGTTGATGCGACCGGCACCGAATCCGCGCGAGCGGATATATCCAGACCGACGAAACCTACATCCGACACCAAGACCCCAAAAAGGATCACTGTCCCACCAAAACCGCGTAGTCAATCCTTCTTGTTCTCAAGGGGATGACTCGAAAAGACGCATACGTTCATTCGCGGTTAACTGCTTTTTCTAGGATTATCCAACGCATCCATAACACAGATCCTTATTTTGAAAAGAAATAATTTCTGTATATGAGGAACTTGAAAAACCTCACTCGATTTCCCCCGGCAAGATTTTCCGTTGGTGATCCGTTCAAGCAATAGGTTGCCCAGTTCAACCCCCAGAGCATAAAGGTCTATTTTCCACGCAATGACTGTGCATTTGGCGGTGGAAGGCAGTTTGTTGCCGATGATTCCTCGGATGCCGACTACGGAGACCAAGGATCAGATTGTTCAGCAGTTTCGGGGAAACACCGGTGCTGATGCTGGGAACCATAAAGTAGATTTTATCGATGGGAGAGGGGGGGGCAGTTATGGTAGTCGGCAATAATGGTGCCAGCCCGTGGGCGACGTTCTACCAGCCTTCGTTGGACCAGCAAGCGCATGGCGAGGTTTGCGCAAGATGTGCTGACGCCGTTTTCTTTAGCGATGAGCTTGGTTTTTTTTTGGCATGGTTCCTACTTATAGGCATTGCCAAACCGGATCGAAACCAAAACAAGGAAAAAGGAAAATGAGGCAATGGTTTTAGTCTCTGGGTTTGGCTGTTCCTTGGAATTTCCTGCGCAGGTGTTTGAGAGTGGCTTTGATTATAATTTCTAAAAACATAGAAATAATATTGATGAAGGATGTTCCACAGAGCATTTTAGCCATGGTACTTAAAGGAAAACGGAGGTAAAACCACGCATGAATATTCAGGAAAACACCGGAAGCAAAGAAGAGACGGACAACATGGAATCAACCTTTCAGCTTTGGTCCGCAACACCAACCCCGCTGGATGAAGACCTGAAACTGGATTTTCCTTCTGTCGGGCGAATGATCGATCACCATGTGGCGCTTGGCGTGAACGGACTAATGCTGGGCGGTACCTGTGGAGAGGGGTCGTGGATTCCATTTGATGAGCTTGTGGATCTTGTTAAACATGCGGCTGAACATAATGCCCGGCGGATAGGCATCGCAGTTCAGGTTACGGACAATTCAGCTTCCCGTATGCTGGCCCATATCGACCGCATGGCCGCCGCCGGTGCCGATTATGCAGTGGTTGCTGCTCCATATTTCATGATGAATGCGACTCCGGAGCGTATTTTCAATATCTACCATGAAACCATTGAAAAAAGTGCTTTGCCGGTAGTTTGTTACGACCGAGGCGCAGGGGACCGCTATCAACTGACCGATGAACAGTGGCCGGAGATATTGGCGTTGGGAAATCTCGTGATGATTAAAGATAGTTCCTGTTCCGCCGAAAAAGCCGCCATCCGGCGCGAAGCACAACGGAAGCGTTCAGGACTGACCATTCTTTGCGGCGATGAATTCGGCATGACAGATGCCGTTATTAACGGCATGAACGGTGGATTTCTAGGTGGGGCTATCTTTAACGCACCTCTGGTGTTTTCAATTTTCGATGATCTTCGGGCTGGCGAATTGGAGCGAGCCCGAACCACGCAACAGGAAATGAACGAAATGATGTATACCGTTTATGGTGGCACATCCATTACCGCATGGCTGACTGGCGAGAAATACCTAATGCAAAAGCTTGGGGTGTTTTCCTCGACCGCATCCTATCTGGAATATCCGCTGTCCGACGAGGTGCGTGCCGGAATTGATGCGTTGTTTGAGGAGCCATTGCGGGCGCGTTTTATTGAGCCGCTGCTTGCCGGAACGAGAGGAGGCGGATGAGTCTTCTTCCTTATACCGATACAAAGCCGAAAGGCGCAGCGGATTTTTATTTCGGAATCAATGCGACCTTCCGCTTTATGCTTCGGCAGTTTGGTGAAGCCGGTTTTATCCGCTGGCTGACAGAAATGGGACACGGTTATTTTGAGCCGGTCAACAGGATCTGGCGTGAAGGCGGCTTGCCATCCGTTGCGCAGTATTGGCGCGAATTTTTTGCTGCCGAGCCGGGGGCGGAGGTTGAGGTTCACGAAGAGGAACGGCAGGTTGTGATCGACGTAAAGAGATGTCCGGCCATTGCCCATCTCAAGGCCCATCAGCGCGATATTGTGCCGGAATACTGCCGACATTGCCTGATTCTCGGCCAGACTCGGGCGGAAGCGGCTGGACTTTCGATGCAGCTCGAAGGAGGAAACGGATCCTGTATTCATCGTTACGGGGACGCCGGGGTGTTGACACAGGATGCCGATGCGGTCCGGGAGGTGAGTTGATGCTGGGGTGCTATGATTTTTGCGGGCATTATGACTGGATCTTCAATTGGCTGAAGGAACAGGGCGGAACCGAATTGCTGTACCAATACTGGGATGAAGCGATTTACGGGGATTCCCAGCAACATGCCGCCGAATTGATTGGAAGCAAAGGGCTTTCAGGCATGAAGGAATACTGGGGGCATACGCTTGAGGAGGAGGCTCCGGCGGGCGGGTATGCCGCAGGAATTGTTGGGGATCGGTTTTGGATGGAAATGAACGACTGTCCCTCCCGTGGATTTCTAATGCGCAACGGGATTGAATTTTCCAGAGACTACTGCGATCACTGCCTGGGCTGGATCGGGCCGATGATGAAAAAGGCGGGCTTTACCGTAAACCACGCCCACAACCATTGCGGACAGTGCTACTGGGAATTCATGCCCCTGCAAAATTCCGGAGAACCGGAGCCGTCCATTGAATCCTTGAAGCAAAGACTCCTTCGTGAATGGGATGGAGAAAAAATGGAAACAGACCGTTTTGAACAGGCGAATGATGTCTGCAAAAAGAGAGTGAACACACAGGGGCAATGAACAGAAAAGACTGGTTTTGCAAGAGGGAGGTATTGCAGGTGAGTTATAACATGGCAGCTGATGACGAGGCATACGCGCTGCCCCTTTTTG
>DAOUQA010000130.1 GCA_030625905.1 Kiritimatiellales bacterium
TATGACCTTCATGAACGACAGGAAGCGGGTCATTATGGAACGCATTACGAGGTGGATTCCGACACGCTTGACGCGATCAGCAGCGGAGCTGCCGTTGACGGAAATACCAATTCATGGAACAGTCTGCAAGCTCAGGTGGCCAATGCCTCCTCTGACAGCAATTTTGATTTATCTGAATATGAGAGTGTCCGCCAAAAACTCGATGTGACCTCTCTTTGCGATTATATGATCGCCAACCAATTCGGCGCAAATGCCGACTGGCATGACAACAACTGGCGGGCCGCCGGCGGCGGAGTTAACGATGTCCCTTGGCACATCTACAGCTGGGATGCCGAACGAATTTTTGAGGGAATCACCGATAACGAACTCAATAGCGAGGGTTCCAACAGCCCTAGATTGTTGTTCGAAAACCTGCACGAAAGCGACGAGTTCGCAATGTTGTTTGCCGACCGCATTCATAAACACTTTTTCAACGGCGGCTCCCTGACCGCTGAAAGGGCGGCCCAGCGCTGGATGAATCGCGCTAATGAGCTGGATCAGGCCGTCATTGCCGAATCCGCCCGCTGGGGTGATTACAAGAGAGATGTGTTTCAGTCTACCAGTAGTCCCTATTATCTGTACACGAAGAACGATCATTGGCTGCCTGAGCAGAACCGCCTGATGAATTCCTATTTCATGGTCAGCAGCGGACTGAACCGTTCCGAAGAAATCCTCCAGAATCAATACACGCCCCTGTATTATCCCAGTGTGGATGCTCCGGTATTCAACATTAACGGTTCGTACCAGCACGGCGGATATGCCTCGGTGGGCGATATCCTGGCGATAATCAACCGCAATGGGATTGGAACGATGTACTATACGCTCGACGGCTCCGACCCGCGCCTTCCCGGCGGAGCGGTCAATCCTCTTGCAACACTACTCGAGTCCGATGGCGCAACCCCCGAAACGGTGGAGCTGGTTGGCCAGGGTTCTGCCGTGTGGAACTATCTCTATGACGGAAGCGACCAGGGAACGGCTTGGCGGCAGTTGTCCTTTTCCGACGGCTCGTGGGGCTCCGGCATCGGCGAACTTGGTTTTGGCGATGGCGATGAAACGACGGACATAGGTCCCCGGGTCGTGGGAAGGATGTCGGCTTATTTCCGGCATCTCTTTACGGTCACCAATCCCTCCGAAATAACCAGCCTGTCGATTAACCTCAAATACGACGATGGTGCGGTAATCTATATCAACGACACAGAAGTCGGGCGGGTCAACATGCCGGTCGGAACGGTGCTTTACAATACGGCTGCCGACGAAGCTGAGGACACGACAACCATCATCGCCGGAATCGACCCCTCTGTCCTGAACACCGGCTCAAATATACTTGCCGTGGAAATTCACCAAAACCAGGCAAACAGTTCGGATATGAGTTTTGATCTGGGTCTTGATGCAACGGTGGGCGACTTTTCGCAGGAAGTGCTGACGGAAAGCACCCCGGTCAAGGCGCGCGTGTTGGACGGCTCCACGTGGAGCGCCCTTAACGAGGCCGTCTATGCCGTCGGCCCCGTCACGAACAACCTTCGGGTTTCGGAGATCATGTACCATCCTGCGGTTCTCGGCACCGAATACATCGAGGTAGTGAACAGGGGTGCCGAGACCATTAATCTAAACCGGGTTGCCTTTACCCGGGGCGTTCATTTCACCTTCCCTTCCTTGGCTCTTGCGCCGGGGGAATATGCCCTAGTGGTTCAGGATCTTGCCGCATTCGAAGCGGCCTACGACACCACGGGCCTCAAGATCGCCGGCGAGTATGTCGGCCTGCTCGACAATGGCGGCGAAAAAATCGAACTCAGGGATGCAGCCTCCACGGTGATACAACGGTTTGATTACAAGGATGGCTGGTATGAGATTACCGATGGACAGGGGTTCTCGCTAACGATCCGTGATGCAACGGCCGATCTAGCCCTGTGGGACGAAAAGGCCGGCTGGCGACCCAGCGCGGCTTCCGGCGGTTCACCGGGATATGATGATTCGGGACAGGTCCCCGTGCTCGGTTCGATCACGATCAACGAAGTCCTGGCGCACTCGCATGCGATCGCCCCGGATTGGATCGAATTGCACAACATAATGGATGCCCCCATCAATATTGGCGGCTGGTTCCTCTCCGACGACAACAGCGGCGGCACCAACAGCACGAAATACGAGATTCCGCTGGGCACGGCCATCCCGGCAGGTGGGTATCAGGTCTTCTATGAAGACACCTCCTTTGGAGACACCAACGCCCCCGGTTGCAACATTCCGTTTGGCTTGAGCGAGGGCGGCGACCAAGTCTATCTGCTCTCCGGCGACAGCGGGCAGATCACGGGCTATGTGGAGGAAGAAGACTTTGGAGCCTCCGAGAGCGGCATTGCCTTTGGAAGGTACTACAAGGCCAGCACCGACAGCTATAATTTCGTGGCCATGAGCCAAAACACCCCTGGCGCCGTCAATGCCTATCCCAAGGTCGGGCCGATCGTGATCAGCAAGATCATGTACAACCCTGCCGCAGGGGGTTCCTACGACAACGACGAATATGAATATGTCGAACTGTGCAACATAACCGCTTCCCCCGTGACGCTGCAGGTTTACGACGCCCTGCTCGGCGTGGATGTCCCGTGGAAATTCACCAACGGCATCGACTATACCTTCCCGCTGGGCAGCACCATACCGGCCGGCGGCCGCGTGGTGATCGCGAAAAACCTCGACGCCTATGCCGAGCGGTATGAGGGCTCGGCAGACTTTGGCCCCTACGAAGGCAAGCTGGACAACGGCGGTGAAAAACTCGACCTCTCCATGCCCGGTGACGAGGAACTAGGCGTGCGCTACTATATTCGGGTGGATCGCGTTAGCTACAGCGATGGATCCCATCCGGTCGGCGAAGATCCATGGCCCGTCGAAGCCGATGGCGGCGGCTACTCGCTCGACCGAATCAACGACGTGCTCTACGGTAACGATGTCTCAAACTGGAATGGAATACCTGATGGTACGCCACCGGAATTCACGACCGACCCGGTGGTCGGAATTGAGGGTGCCGTTGGCGTGCCGTATTCCGGAACGCTTGCCGGCAGTGCAACGGATCCAGATGCTGGCGATACGCTGACCTACTCGAAACTCGGGGGACCTGATTGGTTGGACGTAGCTTTCAATGGCGCGCTTTCCGGCACTCCCGATGTGTCCGGAACAGATCTATTTACGGTGCAGGTATCCGATGGTTCGCTGATCGATACGGCAACCTTGCAAATCTATGTCCAACCACTCGGTTCCCCGCCGGTGTTTTCGGCGGATCCGATCCAGCGATCAGACGGGGTGTTCGATGATGAGTATTCGACGCTGCTTCAGACGTTGGCCGGTAGCGCAACGGATCCCGACAGCGACCCGTTGACCTACTCCAAGACGGAAGGGCCGGACTGGTTGATCATCGCACCCGACGGAGCCTTGTCCGGCACACCCGACACCATTGGAACAAACGACTTTACCGTCGGGGTGGAAGACGGAAACAGCAACAGCGATACGGCCATCCTGAAAATCTATATTCCCTCTCCGCCCGGCACGACGTACTTCCTTGGAGGCGACCTGTTTGTTGCCTCCAACTGGGATGGCGGACTTCCGGCAGGTCAGGTTGCCACCATTAATAACAGTGGTTCCTACAGCGGCGCCGCCCAAAACACTCCATGGCTTAGCGGTTCGACGGCGACTTTCGGGGGCGGTGCAACATTTACTCTGCAAGCCGACTTTTCAGCCTATGGTTCAGTATTGGTTACCGTTAACAATGCGACCCTCAACTGCGTGGATGACTTCTTTGTTGATAATGGCCATGTAATTCTCAATGCGGGTTCGACAATCATCTGTGCCGATGATTGGGAAGCCAACGATCATAATGGAAGGATTACGGTCAATGGTGGCACGCATTCCTCGGGACCCAACGGTGACCATAATGTAGGTGCCCAAAGAACCGGCACCGGGATCGATTTCCTAGGCGGTACCGTTACCGCTGGAAGCTGGAGATTCCAAGCCGGTTCGACCAGCAGTGTCGGCGGCAGTGCGGTACTTGCGAGTGCAGGATCTGGAACCACATTCAGTAATATGGCTGGATTGATGGACATTGCATCGGACTGGACCGGTTCGTGGGAAGTGGGTACTTTTGGTGCGGGCGCATGGGAAGCTGCATTGACCGGCGGTAACGGCTTCAGGCTGGATGGTGCTGCAATCGACGCGTCAAGCTTTGCCAGCACTTTCGCAGTTTCTGGTGATGGAACCACATTGAGCGTGATTCCCGAGCCTGCTACGCTGAGCATGATTGCCGTATTTGGCGGAGGACTTTTCTTCTTTCGCCGGTTTCTAAAGGCATAGAATCCCCGTAGGTTCGAAATTTGATCAGGCCGGAAAAGATTCACTTTTCCGGCCTGATTTTGGCTCTGACTCTTATAGAAAGACCATAGACCTGATCGAAGAACGGGGTTTGACGGCGCGATAGAACTATTATAATTTTTTTTGGATAAAGGAGTTGGCTATGAGAAAAATAATAATTTTGCTTGGTGTGTTGTTTATCCAGGCGGTTGCCGTCTTTGGAGCTTCGGTTTCGATCAGCGAGTTCATGGCGGTGAATTCTTATATACCCTTTACGAATCCTCTCGATATCAAAACCCACATTTATGGTTGGGATGCCTATCCGGATTGGATCGAGCTTCATAATTCCACGGGCGTACCCGTTGATGTCGGCGGGATGTATTTGACCGACGATGCCGAGTGGCTGACCCAATGGCAATTCCCTGCGGGAACAACGATTGCCCCGAACGGATACTTAATTGTTTTTGCTTCGGGCAAGACGGCGGAGGAATATCCGGGAAACTATCCCTATGTCGATGACTGGGGTGCACTACATACCAACTTTGAGCTGGCCAGCGGCGGTGAATACCTGGCGTTGGTCGAGTCGGACGGCCTGACGGTCGCAGATGACTTTGGCCCTGAATATCCAAATCAGCGAGGATTGGTTTCCTATGGACTCGGCTCCGGCGGCACGACCAACTATTTGACCACCCCGACTCCCGGATCGTTGGTGGGTAGCCAATGGACGGGTGCCGCCAATTCCGGTACATACGACGGGATGGTTGGCGACACCCAATTCAGCGTAGACCGCGGCTTTTATGAAGCCGCGTTTGAGGTCTTTCTTAGCTGCGATACGCCCGGAGCGGCTATCTATTTCACGACCGACTCCAGCGAGCCGATCGATATTAACGGTAATCCAACGCTCACTGCCCAGCTGTATAACGAGATTTCCAATAAGCCTCAGATCAGCATAACCACCTGTCTAAGGGTGGCGGCGATCAAAGCGGGGTGGCTGCCATCGGACATCGATACCCAGACCTATATTTTCACGGAGGATGTGCTCGACCAGACTGCTCCGGCCGAATATGACGTTTCCTGGGGAGGGTATCCCGCCGACTACAAGCTTGAAGATGACGACAGCGATATCAAAGACGTCGCCGGAAATGCCAACTATACCGTCGCCGAGGCACGTGCGGTCATTAAAAACGCCTTGCTGGCAATCCCCACGCTGTCGGTGGTTTCCCACGGGGACGGCCTGTTTGCTTCATTGGCCGATGGGATCTATCTGAACACATTCAGCGAAGGGATTGACTGGGAACGCTTTTCCTCGGCCGAGTTGTTTGATCCCATCGAAGGCTCCCAATTCCAGCTCAACTGCGGACTGCGACTTCAGGGCGGGGCAAGTAGACGGCCTGACAGAGCGCCCAAACATTCGCTGAGTCTTCGGTTCCGCGGCGGCTATGGGCCGGGCAAGCTCGACCACAATCTTTTTCCGGAGTCTTCCGTCGATAGCTTCAACAGTCTCCAGTTGCGGGCCATGTACAACAACTCATGGATCCATTGGGATCCTGGACAACGTTCCCGAGGTTCAATGATCCGCGATCAGTGGGTGCGCGATGCCCTGCTGGATATGGGCGACAGCTCCGCCGGAGAGGGCACCTATGTCCATCTCTACCTGAACGGCCTGTACTGGGGGGTCTATGACCTTCATGAAC
>DAOUQA010000168.1 GCA_030625905.1 Kiritimatiellales bacterium
GACACCGAGGACTCCACCGCCTCCGGCTGTTTCTCAACCGTTGCACATCCCGAGAGGAAGACGAGGGGAACGGTTATGATGGGTAGTAGTTTCTTCATGGGGTTCACTCCTGTTTTAGAATTAGGTTGTTCCAAAGCTCCAGTTGACGATCACCATGCCCTTGGCCAGATCGCTTGGGAAATCTGGAGTCCATTGTGTTGCGATCTTCCACGGCAATATCCGGAGTGAGGCTGGCCTGAAACCCTGCCGTTTCTGCAAGCGCACTTGCGGTTAAGGCGCATCCAAACCCAACAAGCAGTAGCTTTTTCAACACCATCACTCCTTTTAAGGGAGCAGTTTAGCGGTGGACAGGATTGTTTCAATGGCAAAGAGCTGTTTTCTGGAAGGCGGAAATATGTTCCAATATCCGAAATAATTTGAGAGAAGAGACCAGACATGAACGATACCTTTTTACAACGACTGGAAAAAGTGGAGCAGCGCATTGCTGTTGCCTGTGAGCAGGCGGGCCGCCCGCGCGACAGCGTCCGTCTGCTGGCCGTCTCCAAAACCAAGCCGCCCGAGGCCGTGCGCGAAGCCGCCGAATGTGGAGTGCGTTTGTTTGGGGAAAACCGGGTGCAGGAAGCGCAGTCGAAAATACCGCTGTGTCCCGTCGGGCTTGAATGGCACCTGATCGGCCACCTGCAGACCAACAAGGCCAAGGTCGCCGCCAAATTTTTCCAGATGATCCATTCCGTGGATTCGCTCAAGCTGCTTCAGGCCTTGGAATGCCATGCCGATATCACGCTGCCGGTATTGCTGCAAGTAAACGTTTCAGGCGAAGCCGCCAAGTTTGGCATGAAACCCGACGAGGTGGCCGCAGTGATCGATGCGGCCAACCAGATGCAGAAGTGCGAGGTGCATGGCCTGATGACCATTCCGCCGTTTTCGCCCGATCCCGAAAAAACGCGCATCCACTTTTCCGCCCTTCGGAACCTGCGCGACCAATTGCAGAACGAAACCGGTACGCCATTGCCGGAGCTTTCCATGGGCATGTCGCATGACCTCGAAGTGGCCATTGCAGAGGGTAGCACCTGGGTGCGCATCGGAACGGATCTGTTTGGATCTAGAAATTAGTTGATAAATGTTTGTTGTTCAGTTGATAAGGGCAGGCAGCACAGCAGACGGCAGAGAGGATAAACTTAACAACCCAAGCCGGCAGAGCCGGAACCAAAAAATCCTCAACGCAAAGACGCAGAGAACTCAAAGGATCGCAAAGAGACTCTGCGAAACTTTGCGCACTCAGCGCCTTTGCGTTGAAAAAATACTGTGTAAACATGATCGAATTTCGGAAGTGAGGTACTAAGAACTATGAAACTGACTTTCATTGGAGCGGGCAACATGGCGGAGGCCATTGTTTCGGGGATTATTAAGAAACAGGTTACGGCTGCCGCCGACATCTGTGTAACGGATATTTCCGAAGACCGGTTGATGCATTTTTTTATGAAATATGGGGTCAGCAATTCGGGTGACAATGCGTTTGCCGTAGAGCAATCCGATGTGGTGGTCCTTTCCGTCAAACCGCAGATCTTCCCGGAGGTCTGGCCGGAGATCGAAGCGGCGCTCAAGCCCGATGCACTGGTGATTAGCATTATGGCAGGCATTCCCTCAGAAACCATTGCGGGCGAAAAGCCCATCCGCGTCGTGCGGGTAATGCCCAACACGCCATCGCTCGTCGGCGAAGGTGCGGCCGGAATCGCCGCCGGAAAGCGTGCAACCGATGCGGATCTCCAGGTTGCGGAAAAACTGATGGGTGCCGTCGGCATAACCAAAGTCGTGGAAGAAGAAGAGCTTCATGCCATCACCGCGCTGAGCGGCAGTGGCCCGGCCTACGTCTTCTATCTGCTCGAAGGTATGCTCGAAGCGGCCGATCAAATGGGGCTGGAAAAAGAGGTTGCGCGCGAACTGGCCCTCGCGACGGTTATCGGAGCGACCAAGCTAATGCAGGAAACCGGCGAAGCGGCCGATGCGCTGCGCAAAAAGGTGACCTCCAAGGGCGGCACCACCGAGACCGCCATCAACACGATGGAGAAAAAGGGCGTGAAGGATGCAATCGTTGCTGCATTGTTCGCGGCGCAGGCACGCTCTAAGGAGCTGGCGAATGGCTAAGAAAAAGATGGCGGCGAAGAAGAGGGATCTAAAACGGAACATTTGGGCCGGGATTCTCATTGGCCTTGTTCTATATGTCGGGATTCACGTTATTTCCCGTACGGAAGGCGCGCGTGCCGCAGTGGCCGATAAGATTTCGAACGGTACCCGCCTGCCGGTTGCACTGGAGAAATGCGCGGCAACGCCGTTGCTGGGGTTGCACTTCCAGGGGCTCGATTTCTATGGCGTGAAAATGCCCGACGTGCGGGTTAAGTTCAATTGGTTTTCCTTCCTGTCGAAGAAGAAGCCACTGGTTAGCCAGCTCAGTATCCAGGGACTGGAAGTCAAGCTTCGGCGGGTTCCAGAGACGGGAAACTGGGAGCCGCTTGTACTGCACGACCTCGGCAGCAAGCTTGGCGCGGTGCTTGGCGTGAATCCGGTGCAAGAGAACGCCGACAACACCTTGCCGCGTTTCCCCGCATACGTGATCAACGAAAAAACCTTGCTTCAGCTCCGCCGCGCCAAGGTGATTTGGCATGACGAGCAAGACCGCGAGCTCGCCTATATTGCGGATGTCGATACCCGGATCAAGCTCGTGGCCTTCAGTGATCGCAAGGCCTTGCAGACGTTGCTGAAATGCGGCCATATCAAACTTGCTTCAGGACATTTTCTGCGCGACTTCCAGCTCGAAGCCATCAAGATCGATGAGTATAAACCAACCCTCATTCTAAAAATGTCCGACAGCGACGGTGAATACGAGGGTTTCCAAACCGAAATCCTCTGGCAGGATCTTAATCTACACGTGAACGCCCTCGCCGAGCTGTAGCGTAGTATATCAAAATACTGCAAATGTGGATTGACCCCGGGAGCGTATTTTCGTAAACACTCTCCTTCTTTCAGAGGCCAATGTAGCTCAGTTGGTAGAGCAATTCATTCGTAATGAATAGGTCATCGGTTCGACTCCGATCATTGGCTCCATTCTTTTCGATAGAGTGGAAAACAAAATGACACGACGACATATTTACTTGGCGCTACTTATTTTCCTAGTGACAAATTTTCCAATAATCAGCGATGCTTCTGACGTAATTAATCAAGAGAACGGCAGGGCGGATGCCGATGGAAAGGTGGTGTGGTATAACGCGAAGCTTCTGGGAGTAGAGGGTAAGGGATGGACAGATACGGAGTCTTACTATGATCGTCTTCCAGTGAAAGCAAAAGAAACGGTAAGAAAGCCTGTCTGGGGCCATAGCCACTGCTCTGCAGGAATGCAGATACGCTTTGCGACAAATGCCAAGCATATTAAGGTGCGCTGGACTCTCACCAAGAGCAAGTTAGCCATGCTGCATATGCCGGCCACGGGTGTTAGCGGTATAGACCTATATTACAGGGACAAGAGTGGTACTCTAAGGTTCTCCGGAAATGGCCGCCCACAACACGTTTCAAATACGGCTTCCTTTCAATTGCCGCCCAGCAAGGAGTATCTTCTTTATCTTCCTTTGTACAACGGCGTGAAACTGGTCGAATTCGGGATTCCAGAAGGCAAAACGCTCTCAAGATTGTTGCCAGCAAGATTGCTGCGACCTATCGTCTTCTACGGAACATCAATAACGCAAGGCGGGTGTGCGTCACGTCCCGGAATGGCAACGACGTCGATCGTCAGCCGTAAGCTTGGGATACCTGTGATTAATCTGGGGTTCTCAGGAAACGGCCAGATGGAACAGGAACTTGCTGATTTGCTGTGCGACCTTGATCCGGCTGTGTATGTTCTGGACACGATATGGAATATGAGCCCTGAGATGGTTTCTAAACGTGTAGAACCATTCATCAAAAAGCTGAGAAAAGCTCGGCCTGTCACCCCCATTCTTCTGGTAGAAGACTCCAGCATCAAAAACCTTCCGACGCCGAAGGGTGACATCCTGCGAGAAATCCATGCAAAGCTCACCGCGGCGGGTGATGTGAACCTCTACCTGCTATCGAACATTGGAATGCTGGGAGAAGATGGAGAAGCAACGGTGGACGGGTGCCATTTTAACGATTTGGGAATGTTCAGACAGGCCTCTACGTTCACGAAGCACCTTGAGTTAATCTTCAAGAAACAGACAGCGGCACAGTAAAAAGTCCTTCCGGAAAAGTGCGAGCGGTAATTCTGAGCGATGACGGGAAACTCACCTACTCCACATTTTTTAACCGGCGCTTACCGCTGTAACTCCCCAAAAACTAAACTTGATCCGATTAGCGGGTTCCAGAAGCTTGTCGCAAAAGGTTTTTTATCTTGACAAAAAAAACATTAAGCGACACTATCTTGCGTTTAATAAGGGTTTAACGCTGGGGAAGGGGGATGGCATGAAAATAACGGCCGGAGTAATAGCACTATTGGCGGCAACGCTGTTGGTTTCCGAGGCGCAAGCGGATGCATTCATCGTTGAATGGGGCGGCCCGATTGGAGGTGGAAAAATGCTCCCTGATTGGACTGAACAGGACATGTACCTCGAAAGTCCGAATGGCATAACCGTCCAAGACAGTGGTGC
>DAOUQA010000014.1 GCA_030625905.1 Kiritimatiellales bacterium
ATATTGCTCGTTTAATGTATCCTGAAGGCTACAAGGGGGAAAAGCGCTTGCCTCATTTTGAAATGGTACACCAGATCTACGGCAACCTTAAATTAGAAGATGTGCACCTTAAATCTGTAGTGTTTATAGAAGATTCTTTCTATTTCATTTGCCTTGTTGGGGATGGCAAGGATGCTCGGATGTATCCTTATCTCCTTAGAAAGGGGGAAAATGGGGGATATTGGTGCGATCTTAAGAAAAAGGGGTATCATCCTGATGTAACGCCTTTTATAAACGAGGTGTTTAGGAAAGACGCGCCCCAACGCTCAGAGGCACAGCATCCGATATTTAATAGGGAGGTGATCATTACCCCTATAGCGTCGCATGAAAATTATGTGTCTGTTAAATATAATGGGGTTTCTTTTTCGAATGGAGGTCCCCCGTATAACAGGGACATAAGCGGATTATTTCAGTTTTTAGGGGGGTTCTGGAGTTGGGAAATGCATGGGGCATTGGATGAGGTTGTAAACTATTACGACAAGGAATCATCAGAGAAGATCAAAAATTTATATAAACAATATGACGAGACGACTTATAAGCTTCTGCAAAATAGACTAAAAAACGCGCCTATATATGCCTCCAAACGGTTAATCTACGCGATAACAGCTGATCCTGTGACCTTCATTTATTATACATATGGCGATAGTAAAGTTAGAGGCAAAGTCCTCTATAAAAATGACGATGGATATCAGATTATTCTGGAGAGTAGTTTCTCTGACGTCAGGTCTTTATTCAGAAAATTTGCAAGGAAGGATATCAAAGAAGAAATGGGTGACCCCTAACATCGAGGAAGGCTTCGTCGACGGAAAGGGGTTGCATAAGTGGGGTGTAGTTTCCGAAAATACGCATAATTTGTCGCGAGACCTCCTTGTAGCGCGCCATGTTTCCGCGCAGGAAGATGGCCTCGGGACATTTTTGGGCGGCGGTTCGCGAGGGCATGGCGGAGTGGATACCGTATTTGCGCGCCTCGTACGATGCCGCCGCCACCACGCCGCGCTGGTCGGGCGGCGCGCCGACCACCACCGGCTTGCCGCGAAGCTCCGGGTGGTCATGCTGCTCGACGGCGGCGAAGAACGCATCCATATCGACATGCAGGATTGTTTTTTGCGGCGTCTTCATGTTTTGCCACTATCCTGCAACATCCCTGCTCTTTCAAGCCTGCCGATCTGTCACACTTGCGCAAGTGTGATAGATCTGTTGTCCGTGCGGTATTTCAGGTTCTGGCTGGAAAGGATGGAATCCGTGTCCCGGAAGCGGTATAAACCAATAAATTTCGACCGGATAACAGGATGTCCGGGATAAGTATCCAGTAAATCATAAATAACATCATAGCCTGAAGGAGGCGGAAATGGATCATAAAGAACTCACGGAAAAGGTAATTGGATGCGCATACCGGGTCTAGAATAAGATGGGGTATGGGTTTCTGGAATCGGTTTATGAAAAATGCCTGATGATTGAGCTGAAAAAAGCCGGATTTCAGGCAGAGGCGCAGAAAGCAATCACTGTAGAATATGATGGGCAAACTGTTGGCGAATTTGTTGCCGATATTGTTGTTGAGGGGGTGGTTATCCTTGAACTCAAATCAGTCAAGCGGATCATCCGTGCCCATGAAATACAGTTGGTCAACTATTTGGTGGCTACAGGAACAGAGGTTGGATTGATCCTGAACTTTGCAGAAGAGAAAGTTGAAGTGAAACGCAAAGTACGTAGTTTAAAGCGGCTCGATCAACAAGATTAATAAACCAATCCAGTTCATCCAGTTATCCGGTCAAAAAAATGATGAATTCACTACATCCAAGTTTCTGGGCGGCCTTGTTTGGCTGGATTATCGCGCAAACCACCAAGATGGGCTGCAGTTTGCTGGAAACCAAGCGGCTGGATTTCAGCTATATGGTCAGCACGGGGGGGATGCCCAGCGCGCACTCTGCCATGGCCTGTTCGCTGGCGACCTCGCTGGGTCTGTGCATGGGGTTTGATTCGGCAATATTCGCCTTGGGATGCGCCTTTGCCCTCGTGGTGATGTTCGATGCCCAAAGCGTCCGCGCCGCCGCCGGGGCGCAGGCGAAGCTACTCAACCAGATTGTGGACGAACTCCTCCACGAGCACCATTTATCGGAGCAGAAGCTCAAGGAACTGCTTGGACACACGCGGATGGAGGTTTTCATGGGCATGCTTATGGGCATCGCCACGGCCTTCGCCTCCTTCCGCTTTATCCACCCGTAGCCACCGGGCTTCTTTGCATTGATATTCTTCCATCCACAGATTACGCAGATTACATGGATTTAAATCTGAGAAATCCGTACTACTACCCGTCATTTTCTTGTTTTATTGGGTTCTACGTAGATTTTTATGGCCGCCGTGCGACTACTGCTTTTTTGACGGGATTACAGGATTTACGGGATGCTGTTAAATTGGATACTATTCAATCACAGTCGAAATTCCGAAAATTGCTTTTAATTGCTTGGTTTC
Organism: Kiritimatiellales bacterium; assembly: GCA_030625905.1. Classification (GTDB taxonomy): domain Bacteria; phylum Verrucomicrobiota; class Kiritimatiellia; order Kiritimatiellales; family Pontiellaceae; genus Pontiella. The sequence continues at coordinate 2,509 of DAOUQA010000014.1, forward strand.
CGCAGCTATTGCTATTCTCAAACACCGGGCTCTCTGCCGAGGAGATCAACCGGATAAAATCCTGTCCATCCTGTAATCCTGTCGAAAATTCTCCAGTTTAGCCACGTTCACCATAAAAATATTCGAAGAGCCTTTTATTGCGACGGTCTTCATTTTTCCTATTGCACTACAGATTGAATACCAACGGATTTATGCTCTAGATCAGGAAGGCCAGCGCGGCGATGTAGATCGCGAACATGGCCGCTGCAATTGCGGTTGCGGCCCCACGGCTTCGGCTCCGCAACAACAGGCTGGCGAGCAGGGTCAGCAGGAAGATCTGTCCGACGCTGGCCCAGTGCCTGGAAGAGGCCTGGTGCAGAAGGCTCCCGCCGCGCATGGCCATATCGGCCGCGAAGATGATCAGCAGGTTGAACATGTTGCTGCCGAGCACATTCCCGACGGCCATATCGAGAAAGCCCAGGCGGACGCTTGCGATGGAAATAACGAGTTCGGGCAGGCTGGTGGAAATGGCGAGGAAAACAGTACCGATCAGACTGGCTTCCAGCCCGAATCCGCCCTGTTCAGGAGGAAGCGCCATGCGCGAGCCGAGAATGGAAAGCAGGATTCCGCCGCCAATAAGCAACAGGCAGAGCCCGCCAAGCACGCTGTAGAAACGGGAGGCGGGTAGGTGGGTCAGCACTTGTTCGGACGGCAGGTGATCTTCCTTTTGGGTTTTCTTTTGCCGGCGGTGCTCGCGCCACAGGAAAATACCGTAGGCGATGGGTAGCAGCAAGACGCCCCAGCTGCAGTGCAGTCCGGGGACAATGGATTCACCTGCGCCGGAAGCGAAGAAAGCCCCAGCAAAAACAGCCAGTAAAACCAAGCCGTATGCCGTGGAGGCGGTATGGGGGCTTTCCAGTTTTCCGGGGGCGAATTTGCGAGGGAAAAGCAGTGCCGCCAGTGCAAGGATGAGCAGGTTGAATATATTCGACCCCAGCATGTTCCCCGTGGCGAGGTCGGCGCCCTGCAAGGGATCGGCGCATTGGATCACCGAAGTCAGCGAAACAACCAGTTCCGGGAGGCTGGTTACGGCGGCCAGGAAAACAAGCCCCACCAAGCCCCTTCCCATTCCGGTTCGTTCGCCAAGTGCATCGCCGTAGATGCTCAGGCGGATCCCGGCGAGCACCACCCCGGCGGCGGTCGCCACGAAGGCGAGCAGAAGCCCGGCCTGCGTTCCGATAAGCTGTTCAAGGAATTGCATCGGGGTGTTCTACAATAGTTCCAAGCATTGGAACACCTTTTTGCGTGGCAACTTGCCGGTAAAATTTGTTCTTCGGAGAATCTTGTGGGGCAGCAGGGAAATGGGAGAATGAATTTTGACGGGATTAACAGGATGGACAGGATTTAAGTCAAGTAGATCATATGGCAGAAGCAATTGAAGGAAACGATAGGCGTTCAGTATATTCCGTGGTTAAAATACTATTCAGCGTAACTGCGTATAACTTAAATAAATGCAGTCATTTACAGAGCATTGATTTGGATCGACTGGATGAGGTTCCTTATTTAAAGCCATCCTGTTTATCTTGTTAATCCCGTCAAAAAATCCGGTGGCATGCCAGTTCCTTCATAAAAACTACGTGGAACCGTAAAATTGCGGGATTTGCGGGTTGACTTCATATTCGCCGCCGCTATTATCCGAGCCTTCTTTTCCAGAGAATGGATCTAATTTGATTAACCGGAGTTGATTTTGCTATGCCAAATCTGAAAAGCGCTAAAAAGAGAATGCGTCAAAACGTGGTGCTCCACGACCGCAACCAGCAGGTGCGCACGCGCCTCAAGAACGCGCGCCTCACCATGATGGATGCGCTGGAAACCAAGAATGCCGAGGCTGGCGACGCGGCGTTCCGCACCTATTGTTCGGTTCTCGACAAGGCCGCCAAGGGCGGGGTCATTAAAAAGAACACTGCCATTCGCCGCAAAACCAATGCCGCGAACAACCTGCGAAAGATTGTGTCCTGATAAACGGATTGCGTTGAATGAAAAACCCGCCGATGAGCGGGTTTTTTTTGTGGAGATTTTCGGAGTGCGACGGCTCGATGCCGCTTTTAAAGCGCAGTCAAGCCCTGCGCACTCCAGGATTTTCGTTCTTCACCACCGCTCGATCAGATCATCGACCATGAATTTGGCGATTTCCTCTGCTGCCCGCGGCAGGGCATTGCGCTTGGAGGTGGTGAGGTCGGACTCGAAGAAGAAACGGGCTTCGCCGTAGGTTTTGGATTCCGACAGGGTCTCGCCGGTTTTTCTATCGACTAGCGTGGCTATGCCGGTGATGCGCAGCCGGTATTGCTCCGGCGTGGTTTTCAGGTCGTCGCGGAAGGCGATGGCCGTTAGCTTATAATCGGTTAGTTTCACTTCGATGATAGCATCGGCCTCTTCGGCGCTATTTCTCAGTTTGAGCCGCCCGTCGAATTGGATCCGCTGGAGCAATGCCTTGGTGACCTGCAGCTCGATGGCCGGTTCCGTTGTCGTATTGACGACGGCCGCCATGTGAACGGTTTCGATGCCTTCGGGGCGGGTTCCTCCGAGTTGGTAGCCCATGCAGCCCGCCAGCAGCAGGAGAGCCGTTAAGCCGCTAAAAAGATGGATGCTTCGCTTCATAATCGCTTTCATGACTGAACAGGAACCAATGTATAGGAAAATTTGACAGGATAACAGGATGTTCAGGATTTTCATCCAGTACGAAATAGAATCCCGACAATCCTGTTATCCTGTCAAAACCTCTTCCGATTAAAGCCAAGGACTCTCCCAGAAAAATTGGATTTGTCAAAGCTTGATTCCCGACGGGTACCGTGCTTAGAATGCATCAGATTTTTCAACCCCAACCGAAGAGGATATGATGAAAAAGGTACTGATTCCGACGAAACTGAATGCGGTTGCCCGCGAAACACTGAAAAAGCACGGCAGCTATGAGGTCGTGCAGGACGAGTCTACGGATTTCGGCACCTTGGCGGCACAAAATCCCGATACCTATGCGTTGTTTGTACGCTCCGAAAAAGTGACACCGGAAATCATTGATGCCATTCCGTCCCTGAAGGTGGTTATTCGTGCCGGTGCCGGCTACAACACGATTGACACCAAGTATGCCCGCTCGAAGGGCATTGACGTAATGAACACGCCGGGTGCCAATGCCAACGCCGTGGCGGAGGAGGTCATTGCCTTGATGCTGGCGGATGCCCGCCACATCATCCCGGCCGATGCCACGACGCGCGTCGGAAAGTGGGAAAAGAAGAATTACATGGGCAAGGAAGTCACTGGCAAGACGGTTGGTATCGTCGGCTTCGGCGCGATCGGCCAGCTAGTGGCCAAACGTCTGTCGGGCTTCGATGTCAACGTGCTGGCCTATGATCCCTTTCTCTCTGCCGAGCGTGCCAAGGAGCTAGGTGCGGAATCGGTCGATCTCGGGGAAATCTTTGAAAAGTGCGACTATATCTCGCTGCATATGCCCGAAAACGACGAGACTCGCGGGACGGTCAACAAGTCGCTGCTCGCCCGCATGAAGAACGGGGCAACACTGATCAATTGCGCCCGCGCCGGCATTATCAACGAAGACGATCTGCGCGAACTCAAGGCCGACAAGGGGTTGCGCTTTCTGAACGATGTCTATGCCAAGGATGCCGAAGGCGACAAATCGGTGGTTGATATTGCCGATATCATGGTGCCGCATCTCGGCGCGAGCACAACCGAAGCGAACTACAACGCCGCTTCCCGCTCCGCTTCCCAGTTGATCGACTACGACGACAAGGGCATCGCCTCCTATGTCGTCAACCGCGATATTCCGGAAGGGCTTGATCGCGCCTACAGCGAGCTGGCCTTCATGCTGTCGCATCTGTGCCGTAGCATCGCTGGCGGGAACAAGAAAATGAAGCTGATCGAAACGAGCTTCTACGGCAGCCTCAAGCCCTATGCCGACTGGTTGCTCGTCCAGATCGTTGCCGCGCTGAGCGCCGAGTTCGATCGGACACAGGGCTATGACGCGGCGCTTGAATACCTCCAGGAAATGGGCGTCGAGTATTTCAACCGTGAAACCGATGCCACGAAGGGCTTTGAAAATTCAATGACCGTTGATGTCACCATGTCCGTCGATGCGGCGCACTTCCAGCGTATCAGCGTCCGCGGAACCGTGACCGAAGGAAACATGATGATTTCGCGCATCAACGACTTCGACAAGCTCTACTTCGAGCCTGTCGGCGCCGCCGTGCTCTTTATCTACAAGGATCGTCCGGGCGTGGTCGGCCAGATCGGCAACGCACTTGCCGAGGCCGGCATCAACATCGACGACATGCGCAACCCGCACGATCCGTCCTGCGAAAACTCGCTGGCGCTGATGAAGATCAGCCAGGAGGTTGACTGCGAAATCGTCAAGAAGATTGCCGAGCAGATCGGTGCACTCCACGCCTCGTGCGTGAACTTTTAGGCGTTGCCTAAAAAGAGAGGTTCCAGTGGCTGGAAGACCGGGACATCCGAAGCTGCTGGAGCTTTTTTTTGTCTTTGCGAGGGTGAGCGCGATTACAATTGGGGGCGGCTATGTCATGTTCCCCATGCTCAAACGCGAAGTGGTTGATTCCAAGGGTTGGACCTCCGCCGGGGAACTGGTCGACTACTATGCGCTCGGCCAATCGGTTCCCGGAATCATTGCTGTGAATACCGCCACGCTGATCGGCTACCGCAAGCGCGGTATCCCCGGTGCGATCGTTGCCGCGGCCGGCATGGTTGCGCCGTCGCTGGTGGTCATTATGCTGATTGCTGCCTTTCTGACGCAATATTTCGACAACGCCTGGGTGCAGAAAGCCTTTGCGGGAGTCCGCGCTTCGGTGGTGGCAATGATCGGGATGGCGGTCTGGCAGGTGGGTAGGAAATCGGTGAATTCGTTATTCAAGGGGGGGCTTGCCCTCGGTTCGTTTTTGGCGATTATCGCCCTAAACAGTTCGCCTGTGTTGCTGATTGTTGCCGGGGCTCTGCTTGGGCTATTGCTGTTCCGAAAGGAGGAACGGGCATGATTATCCTGCTCCAGTTGTTCGCATCATTCTTCACGATTGGTCTCTTCGCGTTTGGTGGCGGCTATGCGGTACTCTCGTTCCTTCAACAGGAGGTGGAACGGCGGGGTTGGATGACCGCGGAGCGTTTCGTCGACTTTGTTGCCATCGCGCAAAGCACGCCCGGGCCGATTGCCATCAACATGGCCACCTTTGTCGGCTATCAAACCGGCGGTGTTGCCGGATCGCTGGTGGCGACGCTGGCGGTCGCGCTGCCGGGCATGATCTTGATGACGTTGTTGGCGCTCTTCTTTTTTCATTTTTATGAAAGACCATTTGCGCGGGCGATGTTCCACGGGTTGCGCCCAGTAGTGGTGGGCCTGATTGCTGCTGCGGCGTGGCAGATTGGTCGCGTCTCAATCGTCAACTGGGTGGCCGTTGGCATCACGGCGGTCTCGTGCCTGCTGATCGCCAAGTGGAGGGTTCATCCCGTTGTGCTGGTGGTCGGTTCGGCTATTGCCGGGATTCTTTTTTTCTAGCCAGCAAATCGGCATCGGCTTCCACGACGAGGTTTTTGCAGGGCAGGGCGGCGATGCCGGCGGTGGCGGAAAATGCTGTAGCCGCCCCGAAGCTTCGGGGCGGAGCCGCCGGGGAGGGATCGGCGCTCCCGCCTACAACACGCTCCACAAGTTGTTCCGCGTTGGCTTTTCCCGTCTCCGGAAGAATGACGGCAAATTCGTCGCCGCCGAAGCGACAGACGATGTCGGACTTGCGCGCGGTTATTTCCAAAATTTCCGCGAATTGGCGTAGCACCTCGTCGCCCGCCTCGTGACCATGGGCATCGTTGATCTGCTTAAAATTATCGATGTCAAACAAAACGAGGCTCAGGTCGCGGTTGTAGCGGTTGGCGGCCTCGATATGGTCGGCGAGGGTTTCCTCGAAGTAGCGGCGGTTGTAGAGCCCGGTCAGCCAGTCGCGCGTGGCTTGCTCGTTCATGGAAAGAAAGGCGAGCCACAGGGGAAGGTTGGTATCGTGCATCTTGTTCATCGGCGTTGGCCTCTTTTCATCAAAGGCGTCGCAGGCCCAAAAACCGGAAATCGACAATCTAAAATCAAAAATATGCTGCGAAGCTGGATTTAGGGATAGAAGAAAAACTTGGCGTAGGTGTAGGCAATGAACTCGCCGAGAACCTTGCGCACGCCTTCGCTATAGGCGTACCACCGGTCGGGCTCGTAGCCGAAATCGTCGAGGCAAGTGACGCCGACGTGGTAGTCGTCCCCTAGGGCCTTCTGGAAAAGCAGGCAGCTTCGCCGGCCGTGCGGCCCGGTGGTAATAAGGTGGACATTGGTTTCCCCTATGTTGTAGGCCATTATGTATTGTCGCAAAGCGGTAGCGGCTACGTAGGTACGATCCTTGTTGGTTTCTTCGCTGATGGCGGTGATGATATCGGCAGGGTCGATCCCCATCTCCACTAGGCGGGCGGTCGTCATTTCAGGGTATGATTTAAAGGCCTGGATATAACTGCCGGTCTCAATGGGTACGCCGGTGCATATGATTTTCGAGTAGTTGCCCGATTTATACATCTGGACGGCTTCGTCGAGGGCAAAATCGTGGATCCAGCCTTCAATGACCATCAGGCCTTTGTGCGGCGGCTTATCCGGGGCGAGGAAGGGGTAGAGATTGGCCATGAGTCCTATGAAAGCGGCTACGATGACGATTAGCACCAACAGCCGCCCCAGCCAGGTCAGTTTCCGCCCCGTATATTCTTTTGTTATCGTGAATTTCATGGGGCGTATATAGCACGGAAAGGGGGTGCGGGAAACAAGAAACTTCTTGTGCGGAGGGGTTGACACGCCTTTGTGCCTGATATAACTTCCCGCCCTTGTACTTTTACCAAATCCATTTAAAGGGATGATTTACAATGAAAACTTTTGTGCCTAAAGAGGCTGATATCAAGCACGACTGGTTTGTGGTCGATGCCGAAGGAAAGACGACGGGGCGACTGGCGGTCGTGATCGCCAATGTGCTGCGCGGCCGGAACAAGCCAACCTATACGCCGCACATCGATACCGGCGCGTTTATTGTTGTGGTTAACGTCGAAAAGATCCGGCTGACCGGCAACAAGGAAGAGAAGAAGATCTATCAGGACTATTCGGGCTATTCCAGTGGTCGCACCGAAACCAAGGCGAAGGATATCCGCGCCAAGCATCCGGAGCGCATCCTTGTGCAGGCCGTCAAGGGCATGTTGCCGACCAACCGCCTGAGCCGCCAGATCCTTACGCGCCTGAAAGTCTACGCCGGCCCGGAGCATCCGCATGCCGCGCAGCAGGTTCAGGAACTTGAATTCAACGGATAAGCAGGAAATTTATCATGGCTAAGAAAAATACTTTGGAAATTGCGGCAACCGGTCGCCGGAAAACCTCGATCGCACGTGTGCGCATGGTGGAGGGAGTCGGAACGATCACGGTCAACGGACAGGAATCAGACAGCTATTTTCAAACCGCAATGCAGCGGGAACTGCTCAAGAAGCCGTTCGAGGCCGCTGGCGTGGTCGGCAAGTTCGACATAATCGCCTCCGTTAAGGGCGGCGGCAAGTCCGGGCAGTGCGGTGCGGTGGTACACGCCGTCTCCCGTGCGTTGGCCGGCTCCGACGAAGAGCTGAAGGCGGTTCTCAAGAAGGCGGGCTTCCTCAGCCGCGATGCACGCATGAAAGAGCGTAAAAAGCCGGGTCAGCCGGGTGCGCGCAAACGGTTCCAGTTCTCCAAGCGTTGATCGTTGGGCAACTCCGTTGCAGAAGCCTCCCGGATCCGGGGGGCTTTTTTGTTTTTCTCAGAAGGCGCGGTTTAGTCGTTATATCCGCCGCCTGAGAGTCGCGTTGAGAGTTTATATGAATCAGTCATGCGGGTTGACGATCCGGTAGTTTTTGGTCGTGACGAATGTCCCGTAAAAGCGCAAGGATCATCTCAATCTTACCGAGTTTGAGAATGGTGCTGGCGCGAGTATGGATTTTAAGTTCCGAAATTCCTTCGCGTATATTTGTTGTTTTCGGGCCGATAAAGGAGGCTGTCGAATGAAGAAAGTGGATGATTATAAGGCAAAGTTACAAATTTGGGCAGCGGATGGGCGTGTGGTGCCTATGCCTCGTGCTGTGGGGTTTCCAGATTTTGGATGTCGTCGCTTCTCTTCTGCCTCAGAAATGAACGTCTGGAAAAAAGAGCTGTTGGCGGAAACCGCTCGGCGCGGAGGGGTGCAATGGACGAACTGATTCGATGTTTCAATGAAAACTTAATCCGTTATCTGGTTTTCGGCGGGCAGGCCGTTCGTTTGGAGGGTATGCCCCGATTTTCCATGGACTGGGATTTATTTATTCCGGGTAAAGATGATCAAAACATGGCGCGTATTAATGAACTATTGGCCGATGAATTGGATTTACCGTTGGTGCCGATTGGGCCGCGGGGCGAAAATCTCATTCAGACCTACCAGACCCGCTGGGGGATCATTCAGTTTCACTTGGCGGTCGTGGGTATTCGTTCATTTGATGATGCCGAAGCACGTGCAACCGAACATGCCAATGAAAATGGACTGATGGTAAAAACCTTTTCACTGGATGATCTGGTGAGCTCTAAGGAGGCGGTCGGGCGCCCTCAGGATTTGGTGGATATTGAGTTTCTGAAGATCAAGCAACAAGGAGCCTAGCGGAAGGACTTTCTGACACGTGATGCCTGTAAGAAACCGGGTCAGCCGAGTGCACGTAAACGCTTTAAGTTCTCCAACTGTTAATCTATTGGATCTGTGCGTTGCAAAAGCCTCCCGGTTTTCAGGGCGTTTTTTTCTCTTCCAGAAGGCGCGGTACGCCGTTATGCGGGTTGCGGTGCGTCCGCTCCGCGATCTTCCGCCTTCACCATGCTACGGCGTGACAAGTGGATCGCGGCTACACGGATTGTAGGGCGGGGGCCGAGACCCCGCTTCTTCGGTTGAGCGGCCTTGCGTGCGCCCCGCGATCTCGGATCGCGGCTACAGGGGGAAATGTAGGGAGGGGGTCAAGACCCCGCCTTTGTGGCGGCTACATTGCGACAGACAAGGTGCATGGGAATGTGACAAATGAAATATCGCGTATTCACAACAACCCCGTAAAGGCGGGGCTATGCGAACGTCCGGGGCAGTGGCGTTGGTCGAGTGCGGCCTGAAAAACGCAACGTTCCGGTCGGTTTTTGTTTTCCAATCGCTTGGCCATATCTCTAAACTCCAAACTCAATTCAAAAACTGGGACTCTTATATGTACTCAAATATCCATATGCCGAAAGGCTTCAAATGCGCGGGGATTGCCGCCGGGATCAAGTCCGGAGGCAGCAAGGACATGGCACTGATTCTCTCCGATGAGCCAGCCGCCGTCGCAGGAGTGTTTACCCAGAACCAGGTGTGTGCTGCGCCCGTCAAAGTGTGCCGGGAGCACCTTCTTCAGCAGGGTATGGCGCGAGCCATTGTCATGAATAGCGGGATTGCCAACGCCTGTACCGGTTCCAAAGGCATGGTTGCCGCAAAGGACATGGCCGCGGAAACCGCCAAGTTGCTGGGTTGCGAACCGCAGGAAATCTTTGTTTGCTCGACCGGAAAGATCGGGCCGCAACTGCCGTTGGATAAAATCGTTTCAGGCATTGGAACACTCGTTGATGCCGCCCAGGCAGGCAATGTGCAGGAAACCGCCGAGGCGATGATGACCACCGACACGCGCCCCAAGGTTTCCGTGGCCGAGGTGCAGCTCGAAGGTCGGACGGTGAAAATTGTCGGCTTTGCCAAGGGCGCGGGTATGATTGAACCCAACATGGCCACCATGCTGTCGTTCATCGCCACCGATGCCGCCGTCGAGCAGCCGGCCCTGCAGGCGGCATTGAAAAAGGCGGTTGACGCCAGCTTTAACCGGATTTCAATTGATGGCGACCAAAGCACCAACGATACCGTCCTCGCATTCGCTAACGGTGCCGTAAAAAATAAACCTTTATCCGAGGATTCCACGGAGTGGAAGGTCTTTTTTCAGGCACTGAAAAAAGTTTGCTTCGAGCTGGCGATGATGATTGTGCATGACGGCGAGGGCGCGGACAAGTTTGTGACCGTCAACGTCAAGGGTGCCGCATCGGATGCCGACGCTGAATTGGCGGCGCGGGCCGTTGCCAATTCCATGCTGAACAAGACCGCCTGGGCGGGCAGGCATCCCGATTGGGGACGGGTGATGGATTCCATTGGCTACTCCAAGGCGCGGGTGGTTGAGGAGCAGGTGGATATCTTCTACGACAACACCCAGGCTGTTTCCGGCGGGTGCCAGTCCGGTGTGTCGCAGGAAGAACTAATTAAGGTGGTTTCCCAAACCGATTTTGCTATAAACATCAACCTGCATCTCGGGGAGGGGAAATCCACGGTCTACACCTGCAACTGCACCGAGGAATATGTGCGGATTAATGGGATATAGAAAAATGTAGACGGAGCATCCTGCTCCGTCTACTGATAAGGGAAATAAGTAATGGACAAGTTTATTGAAAAGGCCGCCACGCTGGCCGAAGCGCTACCGTTTATCCAGCAATTTCGCGGCGAGACCATAGTGGTCAAGTTTGGCGGAAGCATCATGGAGAGCGAGGAGGGCTGCCGTCGGATTCTGCAGGACATCGCCTTCATGGAATGCGTCGGCCTGCGTCCGGTCGTGATCCATGGCGGGGGCAAGGCCATCTCCCGGGCAATGAAGGAGGCTAATATTGCGCCGAATTTTGTCCAAGGCCTGCGTGTTACCGACAAGGCGACTATACAGGTGGTGGAAAAGGTGCTGAACCACGAGGTCAATCCGCATCTGGTGGAAATCATCCAGCAGTTCCATGGCAAAGCGCGGGGCATCCACGGCGAAGACATTATTTGCGTTGAGAAAATGGAAGGTATGGATTTAAAAACCAACGAGTCTCTCGACTGGGGCTATGTCGGCAGAGTGGCCAAGGTGGATATCGAGCCGATCAAGGCCTACTTGCGTTCGAATATCGTACCGGTCATCACCCCGCTGGGGAAAGGGCCGAGGGGCACGCTCTACAACATCAATGCCGATGATGCGGCGATGGCAATTGCCTGTGCGCTGGACGCGCGCAAGCTGGTCTTCCTGACGGATGTGCCGGGGCTGCTGCGTGATCCAGAGGACAAGGAATCGCTGATTTCGTCACTTCATCTGGGCGAGGTGGATGAGTTGATTGAGCGTGGTGTGATCGCCGGCGGAATGTTGCCAAAGATCCGCGGCATGGCCGGTGCGGTGAAGGCGGGCGTCAAGAAGGCTCACATCATCGATGCGTCGATGCCGCATTCGCTCCTGTTGGAGCTGTTCACCAGCGAGGGTGTGGGAACGGAAATAACGGAGTAGACGGCTGAAACTGGAAACCTGAAACGGGAAACTTGAAATGAAAACCGGAGAAATAGCAGAGCTACAAAAACAACACCTGATGCCGACCTATGCGCCGAGCCTTGCGCTGGTGGAGGGCTCGGGCACGAGCGTTTGGGATGCCGAAGGGAACGAGTACCTCGACTTTGTGTCGGGCATCGCGGTCACCAATATTGGCCACTGCCATCCTCGGATGGTGAAGGCCGTGCAGGACCAGGCGGAGACGCTGGTGCATGTCTCGAACCTCTACTATAACGATAGGCAGCCGTTGCTGGCCAAGGCGCTGGCAGAGCATTCCGGGCTGCCGGGGGCAAAATGCTTCTTCTGCAACTCCGGCGCGGAAGCCAACGAAGGGTTGATCAAGCTGGCGCGGTTGTGGGGCAGCGAAAAGGGAAAATATGAAATCATCACCATGCGGCAGTCGTTCCATGGGCGGACGCTGGCGACGCTGACCGCGACCGGGCAGGAAAAGATTCAGACGGGGTTTGGGCCGCTTCCGGAAGGGTTTTCCTATGCCAACTTCAACGAACTCCAGTCGGTTGAGGATGCCATTACGCCCAAGACGGCCGCTGTATTGGTGGAGGCGTTGCAGGGCGAAGGGGGCGTGATTCCCGCCGAACCGGAGTTCCTGCTCGGCCTGCGGAAGCTTTGCGATGAAAAAGGCATCCTGCTCCTGTGTGACGAAGTGCAGTGTGGAATGGGCCGGACGGGAAAATGGTTTGGTTTCCAGAACTATGATGTGCAGCCCGACGCCTTCTCGTTGGCCAAAGGACTGGGCAACGGCTTTCCGATCGGGGCGATCGTTTCCGGGTCAATGCTGTCGGATGTTTTCCAGCCCGGCCACCATGCCACGACCTTCGGTGGATCGCCGTTGGCCTGCGCGGTCGCATTGTCGGTCATCGAGGTGATCGATGAGGAGGAACTGCTTGCCAATACGATGATGATGGGGGCCTGTTTCGTTGAAGGCCTCTGCGAAATCGCCATGAAGCACAAGAAGTGGATTTCCGGGGTTCGGGGGCTTGGGTTGCTGCTTGGAGTGGTCCTCGATGTGCCGGCGGCGGCGTTGCAGAAAAAATTGCAGGAAAAAGGAATGCTTGCGCTGGCCACTGCGGGTAATATTCTCCGCCTGTTGCCCCCGCTGAATGTGTCGCAGGAGGAAATCGACCAGGCACTGAAGCTCATTGCCGAGGCCTGCGAAGAGTTGCACGACGAAATGGCGGCGCAGTCGCCCAACCCTTGTCAATGCGGGATGGGGGAATGATGTAGATGAAAAACGAGATTCAGCGAAAGTTGCAAACCGAATACGAGGGTTTGACGCTGGAGGAGCGAAAGGCTTTGATGGATAGGCGGATTCGGTCAAATCCGGTTCTGGCACCGAGATACCGCCGGTCGATGGAAAAAATGGGAACAAGCAAAAGAGGGGGGCGGAGGATGCGCCAGAATACAGGACAGACCATCAGGGAACCAATTGATTTTTAACACAAAGATAAGGAGAAGAAGAAATGTCGTATGACTTAACAGGAAAAGTAAAATTAGTGATGGATGCAAAAACCATCAGCGACAAGTTTACCGTGCGTGAATTCGTGGTAACGGTTGAAGACGGGAATTATCCTCAAGACATCGCTTTGCAATTTGTGAATGACAAGGTGAGCCTGCTCGACAATATCCAGACGGGGCAGGAAGTGACCGTCTCGTTCGATATCCGCGGGCGCGAATACAACGGACGCTACTTTAACAATCTGAACGCATGGAAGCTTCAGGCGGGCGAGGCCGTCGCATCCGCTCCGGCTGCCGCAGGCGAAAAGCCGCCGGTCGCCGACAAGGATGTCCCAGCCGATTTCGACGAATACGAAGACGATATCCCGTTCTAGGAGAAGTAGAATGGAGCGGAATGACAATATGCGAAGATCCATTTTTAGCTGAAAAGGAGATTGTGAAATGAAAGTTGTACTCGCTTATTCCGGGGGTCTCGATACCACCGTATTGCTCACTTGGCTTCAGGAAAAATATGATGCCGAAGTCGTCTGTTATTGCGCCAACCTTGGACAGGAGGAGGAACTCGACGGCCTCGAAGAAAGGGCTCTGAAACACGGGGCCGCAAAATGCATCGTGGATGATGTCCAGGAAGAATTCGCCAAGGACTACATCTATCCGATTATGCAGGCCAATGCCATCTATGAAGGCACCTACCTGCTGGGCACCTCCATTGCCCGCCCGCTCATCGCCAAGCGCATGGTCGACATTGCCATCGAAGAAGGGGCGGAAGCCATCTGCCATGGCGCCACCGGCAAAGGCAATGATCAGGTTCGCTTCGAGTTGACCGCATACGCCCTCAAGCCCGACATCAAGGTCATCGCCCCATGGCGCATGCCCGAGGACTTTGCATTCGAAGGCCGCGTCGACATGATCAAGTATCTGGAAGAAAAGGGCATCCCCACCACGGTGTCCGCGGCCAAGCCCTACAGCATGGATCGCAACATGCTGCACATTAGTTTTGAAGGCGGAATCCTAGAGGATCCGTGGACGGAGCCGGATGAAAACATGTGGTGCATGACCAAGCCGCTCAGCCAAGCCGCCGCCGAGCCGGAAACCATCGAGATCAGCTTTGAAAAGGGTATCCCGGTTGCCGTCAACGGAGAAAAACTAAGCCCGGCAGCGCTATTGAAGAAGCTCAATGCTCTCGGTTGCGAGCATGCCGTTGGCCGCATCGACATTGTCGAAAACCGCTACACCGGCATGAAGGATCGCGGGGTGTACGAAACCCCCGGCGGCACCATCCTGCACCATGCGCACCGTGCAATCGAATCCATCACGATGGATCGTGAAACGATGCACCTGCGCGACTCGTTCATTCCGAAATATGCCGAGCTCGTCTACAACGGCTACTGGTTTGCGCCTGAGCGCGAAATGCTCCAGGCCGCCATTGTCCAGAGCCAGGAAACCGCTACCGGCGACGTGCGCGTCAAGTTGTTCAAGGGAGCCGTGCATGTTTGTGGCCGCCGGTCGCCCTATTCGCTCTACAGCCCCGAACTCGTCAGCTTCGACGAGGCGGGCGGCTACGACCAGTCCGATGCCACGGGCTTTATC
>DAOUQA010000238.1 GCA_030625905.1 Kiritimatiellales bacterium
TCCAGAATCTGCTGGAATTCGTCGAACACCACCACAATCCGCTTGCTCTCCTTTTCCGCAGCCTTGGCGGGCATGGACAGCACCTCTTCAAGCAGAGGCACATCCGGACGTTTCTGATCGAACCCAAAGGTCACAATCGGCTTGCCCTCGTCGTTGACGGTGACCGCTGGAACCAGCCGACTGAAGAAGGTCTTGGCCGTATGCAGCAATTTATCCGTATTCGTGGCCATCGCCTCCGAAAACGCCTTGGCGCAGGCTAGCACAAACGAGGTTTCACCATCGGTCGGCCAAAGGTCGATGTAGACCGTCAGATATTCCTCCGCCGGTAGCTCGGCCAATACCTTGCGGATCAGCGAGGTTTTGCCCAGCCGCCGCTCGGAATAGACAAACAGCTTTTCAGCATTCTCCACTGCGCGGCGCAAATCCGCCACCTCCTGGGTTCGATTGCAAAACGATTGGCCCGATACCACGCCACCATATTGAAAGGGATTTCTCATATTACGCCTCCTGCGTAACGCAACATGCGTAATGCGGGGAGAAAGCGCAAGAATATTCTGCGGCCATTAATTACCCGCGTTGCGTTACGCGCCTTGCGTAATGCTGTCAGTAAACTTATTCGGCCTTTTTCCGATTAAGAAAATTTCTCGCGACCATGAGATCTTCTGGTTTTATAGAGATCCGTTTTTGCACCGGGTACAGTACAAGAATCAAGGTTGCAATTTTCTCGATCACGTTTCATGGATCACGCATCATGATTCCCATGTTTCAACGCACAAAGAACTTTTTCAGGACAACCCTCCTCGGCGGAATCATCGTTATTCTGCCCGCCATTATTCTGGGCTTTGCCTTCAAGTGGCTGTTCGGGATCGTAAGCCATGCCATCCAACCCTTGACCCGTCTGGTGGTCAACAACCTCACTCTGCCCGATCAATACGACGAGTTTATCGCCATACTGATCGTTCTGCTGGTGATTATTCTGGGGTGTTTCACCGTGGGACTGTTCGTCAAGACGCGCCTCGGGCGCTGGATCTACACCGGCGTCGAAGGTAGCGTCTTGAGCAAGGCACCGGGCTACAAAATGATCAAAGAAACCGTGAACCAGTTTCTTGGAAAAAAGAAGTCGCCCTTCTCCTCGGTCGCGCTCGTGCAGATCTTCGAAAACGATACCAAGGTAACGGCCTTCATCACCGACCGGCACGACGACGGGACCATCACGGTATTCGTCCCGACCGGTCCCAACCCGACCTCCGGCTTCATCTACCATCTCGACCCGCAGTATGTGCATCCCGTCGACGTTTCGGTGGAAGACGCCATGCGCTCGGTCATCTCCTGCGGGGCCGGTTCGGAAAAACTGATCAAGGGGCTGAAAAAGCATGTTTAAACGGAGGAGTAAGATAAAATTATTCATGGCCGGATTATGTGTGTTGTGTATGGCGGGCTGCTCCAGCGTGACGATGAAAGAGCCGTTTCCGGAATCGCAATTGACGGAAGAGGAGCAGGAGCAGTTAGAAGGCATCTGGCGGATTGATGATGGAATCGTACATATTGCCTTTGCCTCCAACGGGGTTCCGTGGCTCGCGATGGTGGAGTGGGAAGACGGTGACTTCCAAATGGATAAATATCGCCTGCACTTCACTCGGCACAAGGAGGCGTTCTATGTCTGCATCCCCACCGAACCCGGCGGAACAAACAAATATGTCTTTGCTGAATTTAATCCAAACGCCGACCCGAATCTTTTTTTCTGGGACCCCGACATTGCTTTCTTCACCGAACAGATCCGGATCGGCGCGCTCAAAGGTTCCGTTGAGAAAGGGCAATATTCAACGGAAATAAATCTCGAAAGTTCTTCGGTGGAAATCCTCGACCTCATCTCCACGAACCACGCCGCCTTCGATTACAAGAATCCGCTGCTTTTCCAGAAGCTGGATTAGGCAAACATTCCACTCATCAAGTCGGAGCCCATTTCGTCGAGCCCCTTCATCTGCTTGGTGGATTCAAGCAGGTCGGAAAGCGACAGCAACTCTTCGAGCAGGATCATGCGGGCAATATGCTGGTTGACCGCAGGAACGTTGACTTGCAGCTTGTTGCCGTTGCCAACAAGCGTAAAGGCGATATCGTCCTTGAGCACGCGGTAGGTCGGTAGCTCGGTATGCAGATAGTGTACAAAAAACTCTTCGTCCTGCAGTGCGCGGACAAAGCGGTTGAGCAAAAATTCGGTAATGTCGCGCGACGGGAATTCAAGCTCGATGGTTTCAATGTCTTCGCTACCGCCCACCATTTCCTTCCGCAACCCGGAGCCGCCCTCGAACGACTTCACGAGCAGCGGCGGCGCTAGCATGGTAGTGACCACGGTCATCATGATGGAGATGCCGAAGATCCCTTGGTCGATAATGCCGCTGGCGAGGCCAATCCCGGCTATGATGAGCGCCACCTCGCCGCGCGGCAGCATACCGAGCCCGATGCGCAGCGAACCGCGAAGATTAAACTTCATCAGGTAGGCGGGCAGGCCGCAGCCGACGACTTTGGAAAAAATAGCTAGGAGCGAGTAGACCGAGCCAAAGAGCAGCACAGGCTTCATGATGGAAAAGTCGACCATCATGCCCATGACGCAGAAGAAGATGGGGACGAGGATGTTGTAGCTACCTTTCAAGTGGTGCTCGATTTCATGGGCGAGGTCGGTGCGTGAAAGCGCCAGCCCCATGATGTAGGCACCGATAATCATCGCCAGTCCGGCCATTTCGGCCAGTCCGGCGAGCAGCAGGGCGAGGCCAAAGCAAGTGGCCACGATGATTTCTGTCGACTTGAACTTCTTGATCGCCGCCGTAATCTTGCGGGCAAAGAAAAGCCCAAGCGAAGTGACCACCACAAAGAACCCGATGGCCTTGGCGGCAATGATCCCGATTTCGCCCCAGTTGACCTCGCCGCCGCCCATACTGACTTTGGCCATGCCCATGACAATGGCGAGGGTCACAATGCCGAATACATCGTCGAATACCGCACCGGCGAGGATCGTGACGCCCTCGGGCGAGGACATCTTTTGTTTTTCCGC
>DAOUQA010000202.1 GCA_030625905.1 Kiritimatiellales bacterium
CCGAGGTTTACCGCCTCGGGGTTGTTGTTCACGATGTTCGAGTTCTCGGTCGATTTGGTGAACATCAGGTTTTCAAGATAGTCCTTGGAGATGCGGTAGAGGGAAAGGTCGCGTAGTTGGTGGGAAAAACCGCGTTCCATCAGTTCGTTGTTGACCAGTTCGCGGATGAGGGTGGTGCCAACGATGCCCATGTCGCTGGCGATGATGCGGTTCTCGACCGACTTTGCCACATTGATGGCCAGCTCGACGGAAAGGTCGGTTTTGTCGAGGATCTGCTTGACGATGCGCTTGCGATCCCATGGCAGGTTGACGTTGTTGGAGGAGGATTCGACGAGCAGGAGGCCTGCATCGGTCACATCGATATGGCCGGTGGCATCGCCGCCGCGGACGCGGATGTTGCGCCGGGCAATCTCGCGCTGTTTGCGGTAGCGCTTATAGGCAGCTACGACCAGGGTCTCTCCCTGTTCGGCCAAAACGATTTCAACCAGATCCTGCACATCTTCGATTCTCGGGATGCGTTTTCCGCTTTCGTCGGGATGGACATGGAATTCGCTTTGCGGGGTGTTGAGTTGCAGCAACACCTGGCCGGTGACCTTCGAGGCAATCCCTTCGTTCTTGGCTACCGAATGCTTGCGTGACACCTCGTCGACCGCCCGGTCGATCGCCAGTTCGATTTTTTGCCAGCTAAACGGGACTACGAGTCCTGACCTCTTTTGGAATCCGTCAAATGTGGCATTCAGCCGCTCATTTCCCCTAGCCATAGATCTTTCTCCCCTTGCTAATTCATGTGTTATATGAACAAAAAACAGCCCTGCTAACCTTTCGGTCGGGGAGGAAGATATGCAATCCCATGTGTCCCTGTCAAGGGTCAGCCACAACATATTGTGGTTTTATTGGAAAAATGTGTTTTTTGGTTAAATACACCCCTATATTTAACTGCACAGGGAATTCCTTGAATGTGGCGTTGATATTGCTGGCAATAAGAGCATAATTTCCACGAATGGAAAAAGAGGACGGTTTCGATGATTATTCCTGATTGGTTGAGCATGATCGATGTTGCATATGTTGCGGTGGCACTATTATTTGCGCTGGGAGGGCTCCAAAAAGGGTTTGCAGGGCAGGTGGCGCACGTCATCACTTTTCTGGCACTGGGTACCGCCCTGTTTTTTGCCTATCCAGCCATTTACAGTTATTTGGGGCGGTTGTTCCGCAACCTGAACGAAACCTACATGATGTGGCTGATTCTTGCCGGATTGGCAGTGCTCGCCATCGTTTTCTTCGTTTTTGTCAGCAAACTGCTGGCGAATGTGCTTAAGACGCAAATCTCAGATAAGTCGGATCGCGTCTACGGCTTTGCTCTGGGATTTGTTCGCGGAGCACTGGTGGCTTTGTTCGTAATGGTTTTCCTGGTGATTCTCGGCCCTCCGAAGTTCTACGACAGCCTTCGCATGAAATCCCGCGTCGGCAAGCTCGTCTGCTACGAAATGGTTCCGCGCATCCAGCCCCACCTGAATAAATCTACGGTAAACGAGAATTTCGATAAAATGCGTGAAGCCCTGATCTATCAGGAAGAGGCTGGGGTGTTGAAATAGGGCGAAACCGGAATCCTGGAATTTAAAAGCTGAAATTCCGCATCAGGGATTTTCGCTTCCCTCTTCCTCGATAATGTTTAGGAAATCCACCTGCGTATCATACTTGGCCACTATGACGAGCGAGAGCATGGCAAGGAATAACGATAGAACGCTTAAGAGCACCCACCCGGAAAACCCGGCGACGAAGATGCAAAGAATCCCGATGAAGAATAGCACCAGATAGACATTTCGCCGGAAGTAGGCTGCGCGAATCAGTTTCTTGCGGATCTGCGGGTCGAATGCCTTGCGCAGGAAATGCTCGCTGTTCATCCCAAGTTCCTTCAGTTTCATTCGATGCCCTCCGTCTGACTGCCTTGCCCAAAAAGATTAAAGAGTGATCCCAATAATCACAACCCTCTTCATCTGTAAATTTTGAGCGGGAAAAGTTGAGGCCGGGGCCGGGGTTGGGGTATTCCTTTTTGTATGGCGATGATTCCGAAGGAGACGATTGAAGAGATCCGTTCCCGCTGCAACGTGGTGGAAGTGGTCGGCTCCTATCTGCCCCAGTTGAAGCGCCGCGGCTCCACCTTCAAGTGCAACTGCCCGTTCCACCAGGAAAAAACACCGTCGTTCACCGTCAACGAAACCCGCCAGATTTTCCACTGCTTCGGCTGCGGCGCGGGTGGCGATATCTTCCGCTTCGTCATGGAATACGAAAAAGTCGATTTCGTTACGGCGGTCAAAATCCTTGCCGAGCGCGCCGGGGTTGAAATTGTCTACGAAGATGGGCAACCCGAAAAGACCGGCGACAAGGATACGCTCTACAAGATTCATCGCGAGGCTGCCGCGTTCTACCACCGCCTCCTCGTCGAAGGCACCGAGGGTGCCGAGGCACGCCGTTACCTTGAGGAGCGTGATCTTCCCGCTGACCTTCTCAAGGAATTCCAGGTTGGTTTTGCCCCCAATGAGTGGGACGGGTTGATGAAGCGCGCGCTTAAAAAGGGATACACCGCCGAACAGCTCGAAGCCGCCGGGTTGGTTGTTCCCTCCGAGCGCAATGGCAAGACCAGCCACTACGACCGCTTCCGCAACCGTGTCATGTTTCCAATCTGCGATCCCATGGGGCGCGTCATTGGTTTTAGTGGCCGCATTATGAACAAGGCCGAGAAGGGGGCGAAATATGTCAACAGCCCCGAAACCCTGCTCTTCCGTAAAAATCAGGTGCTCTTCGCGTTCGACAAGGCGCGCAAGCCCATTGTCGAAGCCCGCCAGGCCATCGTCGTCGAGGGGCAGATCGATGCCATGCGCTGCCATCAAGCTGGACTGACAAACGTCGTTGCCTCGCAAGGCACTGCGCTCACCGAAAACCATGCGCGGCTCATCAAACGCTATGCCGACGAAGTGGTTCTCGTGCTCGATGCCGATGCCGCCGGCATCAAGGCTGCGCTCGCCTCGTCCGAAATATTCATTGCCGCCGAGCTTAGCGTCCGCGTTGTCACCCTTCCCGAGAAGGAGGATCCCGATTCGCTCATCCGGAAGAGCGGAGCCGAAGCTTTGATCTCGCTGGTCGATGCGGCGCCATCGGCTATTGATTTCCTGATGACTTGTCTGTGGGGTCGCGAAAATATGCAAACCGAGGCCGGGCGAATGCGGGTTGCCAAAGGGGCAATGGGCTTGATCAACAGTAGCCCCAGTGAAATACGTCGAACCAAAATGGTGCAGGCTGTAACGCTATTAGGGTTGGACTACAAAACGATTGTTCGCGATTTGATACGAGAAAAAAAGAACCAGCGGCCCGCGCCGCGCCGCGCCGAAGAGGCCGTGCCGGAAGTCGCGCCGCCCAAGACCTATCCCAAGGAGGAGCTCAGCCTGCTGGAGTTGCTCGTCCACCACTATCCCGATGTCCAGCCGCTGGTGCACACCTATCTCCGGCCCGAGCATTTGGTCGACCCGGTTTGTCGCGAACTCGTCGAGTTGTTGATGGTCGATTTGCCCGAAACCTTGACGGAAGGATTCCAGGAGTTCGATGAAGAGCGGCAGCGGATCATTAGCCGTGTGCAGGTCGAGGAGTCGCGCGCAATCGATGAAGAGACTTCGCCTATCGAATTGGCGCAACACTACATTCTATTATTTTGGAAACGCCAGCTTGAGCGCGAGCAGGCCGCTTTGTCGCAACGCACCGACCTCTCCAACGAGGATCGCTTCAGGGAAAACACTCGCATCCGGCACGACCTCCACGTTCTTTCCAACGGCTGGGCGCATGCCCAGTCCATGATCGAAGCGCGCCTCCACGCCCTTTCCTGATGTCAAAAATGC
>DAOUQA010000247.1 GCA_030625905.1 Kiritimatiellales bacterium
CTTGTAGTCCGATTTATACTGCATCACCGGAATCGGTTTGAAGGTAATCTCGCCCGCCTTGCGGGTCTCTTTGGGACATATCACTTGTGTTTTTGGCATGGTGTTCTCCTGTTTGTTTAAACCGTTAATAAACGTGAATTCACGTTAATCATTCTTTTCATTTAAAGTTACTTTTCTCCACTGAAGCTTGGAATGCTTGAAATTTAGAAGCAGTCCGACCTTCAGTCCTGTAATTCTCAGATAATTTAACATTTGTCCGATATGATCGTTGTTGATGGATTCCACGGTTTTTGTATCTACAACCACTTCTCCATCCACAATCAGGTCCGGAATAAACTCATCGACTTTCTCTTCCCGATAGTAGACGGAGAAAATCTTTTGAGTTTCGTACTCCATTTCCTGATAACGAAATTCAACCATCAGCGCACGTTCGTAGGTTTTCTCCCTAAGTCCGTGGCCAATGGAATTAAGCACATCCATCGCACATCCGATAATTTTATAAACCGGATCATCCTTGCTTAACTTCTCTGAATTCACGTTCATTTACGTCCATTCACGGTTCAACTTCTAAAACTGAAACATCGTACTTCGAATCACCTCGCCGACCGTCGGGTGCGGGAAGACGATTTCCTGGATATCCTCAACTCTCAGCTCGGACTCGATCATTGCGGCCACACCCCAGATGATTTCCGAGCAAATCCCACCAAATATGTGCACACCGAGAAGCACGCGGGTATCGGCATCGATAACTACCTTCACCTGGCCTGGGCCTTTCTTTCCGTTTTCGGCAAGGAAGCGGCCGCTCACAAGCAAAGGCAGCGAAGCGCTTTCAACCTTGTGGCCGGCCTCTTTTGCCTGCTCTTCGGTCATGCCGCAACCGGCAATTTCGGGCATGGAATAGACGGCCCACGGAATGGCGTTGGTGCGGAAGGTATCCTTCTTGCCGAGGATCGTATTGAGTGCAACCTCGCCCATTCGCGTGGCGGAGTGCGCCAGCTGCGACTTGCCGGTCACGTCGCCAATGGCATAGACGTTCGGCAGGTTGGTGCGCATCTGGTCGTCGGCCTTGATGCCGCTTCGGTCGAAGTCGAGCCCAGCCTCCTCGAAGCCCATGTTTCCAAGATTTGGAGCACGACCCACCGACATCAACACAACATCGGCATTGATCGACTTTTCCTCGCCCTTCTTGTCGGTGTACTTCACATCGTGGCCATCGATCGCCGTGACGCGGCAAGCGAGATTGAACCCTATCTTCTTTTTCACTGCGGCACGAAAGCGCTTGGCCTGGCCGCGATCCATGAAGGGGATGATTTCGTCGAGCATTTCGATCACATCGACCTTCACGCCGAGGCTGCTGAAAAAGCTGGCAAACTCGACGCCAATCACACCGCCGCCAATCACGACGAGCGACTTCGGCATAGCTTCAATATTCAGGATTTCCTTGCTGGTCATCACATGCGGCTGGTCGGCACCGGGAATCGGCGGAACAAACGGCGAACCGCCGATGGCAATCACCACGTTTGCACCTTCGTAGATTGTACCGTCCACTTCCACCTTGCCGGAGCCCACCAGCCTGGCCTCTCCGGTGAGGACCTCGACCTTGTTCTTTTTCATCATGCCGGCAACACCGCCACGCAGGGTTTCAATCACCTCCTGTTTCCAGGCCATCGCAACGGAAAGGTCGAAGCTGACCTCGCCAGTGGTCACACCAAATTCCGGCGCTTCCTTGGCGTGTACATAATGCTTAGCTGAGTTCAAAAGCGTCTTGGTCGGGATGCACCCATGGTTCAGGCATACGCCGCCCAAATTCGCCTTCTCAATCAACAGCACCTTCTGGCCTTTGTGCCCTGCCCGCTCTGCCATTTCGTAGCCACCGGGGCCGGCGCCAATTATTATAATGTCGTACATATCAAACTCTCTCCGTTCGTTTGGAATATCGAATATCGAAATCAGCTCATTCGAGATTCCTTGTTCGATATTCGTTCTGCCCTATCCTGCAAGTGTGAGTTCAAACTCGAAGTGGGTAAATTTTTCGCGTAGGCGAGCAAGGAAGCGCGCCGCCGGAGCGCCATCAACCGCACAGTGGTCAAAGGTGATGGACAGCCCCATGTGCGGGATAAATTCCACATCGTCGCCATTCATCACGGGCTTGGGCTGAATCGCGCAAACGCCCAGAATTCCAACTTCCGGCGTGTTAAGCACCGGCGTAAAGCTTTCGATGCCCATTGCGCCGAGATTGGTAACGGTAAACGTTCCGCCGCCAAGCACATCCGGATCGATTGTCCCTTCGATACACGCCAGGCCGAGGCGCTTGGCTTCCATTGAAACCTGTTGCAGCGACAGGCGGTTGGCATGGCGAATAACCGGCACCATCAAACCGCGCGGCGTATCAACGGCGAAACCGAGATGAACTTCTTCGAACTGAACGATCTTCTTGCCCATCCAGTGCGCGTTGAGTTCGGGGAATTCACCAAGCGTTTGCGCGACCATGTAGAGAACCGCATCGCCGAGATTGATGCCGCCGACCCCGAGTTCTTCGGGAGCCGCCTTGCACAGCCTACGGTAGTTCATGATCGAACGAGCGTCGGCCGACGAATTCAATGTGACCTGCGCAGCCGTCTGCAGGGAGTCGAGCATGCGGCCGGCAATCAGCTTGCGAATACCCTTCACCGCAATCTCCTTCACTGCGCCAGGGAAGGCCAGTGCCGTGGTTTCCGCACCGATATCTCCGGCCAGAACCCGTCCGCCCATGCCGCTTCCAATGCCTGGAATCGCCAGCCCTTTGGCGGCGGCCTTGGCCTGCGCCGCCGGGGTGACCACTTGTGCGGCAGCAACGTCGCG
>DAOUQA010000105.1 GCA_030625905.1 Kiritimatiellales bacterium
CTCTATGCCTACCATGGCTACTGGAAAAGCCCGATGGGAATGAATGCGGCCGGAGCCTACTTTCCCCGAATGGACTCCTATGGCGCCAGCGCAAAGGGTGCGATGGGCAAAGGCCTCTTCAACGTCGAGGCGGGCTACTATGACTCCCGCGAAAGCAGCAACCCTCCCGCGCAAATGGTGCCCGAGGACGAATTCCGCTTCCTCACCGGCTACGAGCGCGAAGTCGGCAAGGATTTTACCGCAAGCGTACAGTACTACCTTGAGTGGATGATGGATCATGACGGCTACCTCGCCAACCAGCCCAACCCCGGCACCGCCCGCGACGAAGCGCGCCACGTCCTGACCTTGCGCCTGACCAAGATGCTGATGAACCAAAACCTGATGCTCAGCCTCTTCACCTTTTATTCGCCTTCCGACAACGATGCCTACTTCCGCCCCGCCGCCACCTACAAGATTTCCGACCACTGGAAAGCCACGGTAAGCGGCAACTTTTTCGTCGGCGAAGACGATCACACCTTCTTCGGCCAGTTCAAATACAACTCCAACCTCAACCTCGGCGTGCGGTATAGCTTCTAGCTCCAAGTTGTAGGCGGGGTCGGTGACCCCGCCCGAGCGACCACTCCACAGAATCCGGGATCATCGACCCCGGCTACAGTTCCAATCCTTGGAAAGGGCGCTTGCTTCCGCTTCCAAGGGTTGGAATACTCCGCCCCAACTTAAGGAGCTTGTATTATGAAAAAAATCGTTGGTTTGCTTTTCGTTGTTACCTTACTTGCCGGATGTATCACGCAAAGTGTCCAGCCTGACCCGTCCGTCCTGCGTGTCGGCGTGTCGCCCCGCTCGCAGCCGATGGTCTTCAAGCAAGGCGACCAGATCGTGGGTGTCGAAGCGGACTTTGCCCATAAGCTCGGGGAAGCACTGAGCCGCGAAGTCGTCTTTGTCGAGGTTCCGTGGAACAAGCAGATCGACTACCTTGAACAGAACAAGACCGACATCATCATGTCGAATATGACGATCACGGCTCCGCGCAGCATCCGCATCAACTTTTCCACGCCCTATATGCAATCCGGCATAAGCGCCCTCTTCCGACGCGATGCCTACGACCCCTCCGGCCTACTGGCCAGCACCATCATCAACCAAAACAAGCGCATCGGCTATATGAAGAATACCACTGGTGAAATCTTTGTGATGCAGCGCTTCCTGCGCGGCGAGAAGAAATCCTTTTCCAGTAGGGACGCTGCCGTCAAGGCGCTTAGAAGCGGCAAGATCGATATGTTCATCAGCGGTGCACCGAGCATCTGGTGGCTGTCGGCAATAAACGAAAGCGCCCTCGTGGCCTTCCCCGACGTACTGAACATCGAACCGCTCGCATGGGGGGTGCGGAAGAGTGACATGGCATTGCTCGACAAGGTCAACGCACTGGTTGCCCAATGGGGGGAAGACGGCACCAGCAAGAAGATCATCCAGAACTGGATCCCCAGCTTTAAATAACGGGTCTCAGCGAAGGAAGAAGCTACCGCCCGCTGCGCGGGATTCACCTGCGGCGGTGATGCGAATGGCGGCAAGATCGTTGACGGGGCATTCGTGCTGGCAAAGGCCGCATCCGATGCAACGCTCGGGATCGACGCGCGGGCGATAGAGTTCCACCATCTTCCCGTCGATCTCCATCTGGACACTTTCCTTGTAGATCGCTTTCGGCGAAACCGGGCAAACCTCTTCGCACACCAGGCAGTTGCGTCCGAACGACCACGGCAGGCAGCGCGAACGGTCGATGAAGGCGGTTCCGGTTTTTACAGGCTCCCCGGTTTCTAGACCGATTTTTTCGGCAATGGTCAGCCGTTCGATCGCGCCGGACGGGCAGACCTGGGCACAAAGCACGCAGTTGTATTCGCAGTAGCCCCGCTCCATATCCATTACCGGCGTCCATAATCCGGACACCCCGGCCTCGGCCAGCGCCGGGCGGAGCACGCCGGTTGGACAAACTTTCATGCACTCGCCGCACTTGAGGCATCGGTCGAGAAAATCCGGTTCGGCCAGCGCACCGGGCGGACGAATGCGCTCGGGGTAGCCTTCGATCGCCTGGGTTCGCAATGCGATGGCCGTGGCGGCACCCCCCGCTGCGGCTCCAAAAAATGCGCGGCGCGACACCCCCGTCTCCCGGTCAAGCTGCTCGGCCTCCGGCATCCACTGCCAGCTCAATGCCTTTTCAGGACAGTCCTCGATGCAGTTCCAACAGACAAAGCATTCGGTCATGCGCGTACAACTGTCCGGACTGCAGGCTCCAATGCAGTCACGGTTGCAAAGCCCGCAGTCCGTGCATTTTTCCTTGTCGCGCACAACGCCGCCGGGCACCAGGCGCGCCACCGTTCCAAGCAATGCACCCAGCGGGCAGATATAGCGGCACCAAAAGCGCGGCCTCCATGCATTCAAAAGCAGCAGCACAGTAAAAAGGGCGATCAGCAACCAGCCAGCACGCATGCCCGGCGAGACCAGTGCGGTGGCGGTGCGGGTGAGCAATGCGATGGGATCGAACAGCCCCACCTGCATGAAGCCAAAAGCTGCGGAAAGTAGCAGGGCGATCAGGAGCAGATATTTGCAAACCTGCGCGGGGCTGCGAAGGTTTTGCCTGATCCGCTCTGCCACCTTGCGCGGACGCAACAGCCTAGAGGCGAGATGGAACAGCGTGCCCAGCGGACATATCCAACCACAAAAAAACCGCCCAAGGAAGGGCGTTAGCGCCAGAACCAAAAGGCCAATCCACATGGTGTAGGCGATGTTATGGGCGGAAAGCAGCGTCCCAACGGCATTCAGGGCGGAGCTATCGAGAAACACCGTGACCGGATATCCCTTCAGCAGCCCCTGTGCGGTCAGCGCAAAGGCAACGATGAACAGGGCCAGGAAAAACACTTGGTAGAAGCGGCGCAACCTTCTCATAAGACTGCCCTCACCTTTTTGAACAGACGCAGGCTGGCCTCGTCCATGGTGCCCAGCCCCAGCTGCGCAGCCATTCCAAGGTAGGCGATATCCTGCGGGGCATAGCCAAGGAGGCGGGCACCGAAGCTGTCGAGAGCCACTTGGTCGGTGCCGACGGCAACGACATCGCCGGGGCGAACATCCGACGGACTTCCACCGGTTGGGCCGTTGGCGACCAGCAGGCGGGAGCCATCGAGCACCACCAAGGTCGGGCGGATGAATTGCGCGAGGTCGACGATAACTTCATTGATGGCTTGGTGCAGGCGGTTGCGCGCTCCGCCGAGCAGTCCGTACCAGTTTTTCATCGACAGCGAAACGCCGCATAGGTTGTGCGATTTTACAGTCGGAATACCGATCAGCTTGTCGGCCCAATCGAGCGGGCGATAGAGGGCCTCCCAATCCGGAATCCGCAGCGTGCCCACCTTGACCCGCCCGAACAGAGAGGCGGATGGCAGCCATACTTCGCCGCCGGACGATTGCACCGCATCCATCAAACCGGACTTGACGAAACAGCCCTCGGGATTGTTGATCGGGTTGTCGATCACGCGAACCTGCGCCCCGGCAGCAATGCACTGGCGAACCACTTCGCCGGTTACTTCCGGTGAGCTGGTGGCTCCAAAATGCGCGGGTCGGTCGAACGCACAGTTGGGTTTGATCAAGACGCGGTCGCCGGCCTTGACGAAGCGCTCCATGCCACCGAGTTCCTGAAGGGCGGCACGGGTCGCCAGCGCAGGATCCAAGCCTTCCGCAACGGCCATCATGCCCTCCGTGCCGGGAACCGCGTAGGAGGGGATGGTTTTGACCTCTTCCCCGGAAGGAACCAGATTGCGATTGTGGAAAAATGTGCCGAGCGCGGCGGTGCCGGCGGCGACACCGGCGGCGGCACCCATGCGCTGGATGAACCTGCGGCGTTTGGAGCAGTCTTCTTTCATGGTGTCTCCGACAAGGTTTGCAGCTTTTCCTTCAAGGCATCCCAGTGCTGCAACAGGGCTTCGCGCGACGGCGCGTTGTGGATCCCCCAGACCGTCCCGTTCAGGATACCCGCAAATTCCCACGAGTTGAACATGGAGCCGCCCGAGCCTCCGTTTTGGCTAAACAGGTTTCCCCCGCCATACATCGCCAGCTCTTCAGCATAGGCGGCAATGGTTTCAGCATTGCCCGGCATAGTGAACCAGACGGCTTCGGAACCGTTCAGCGAAACCTGGATGGTTCGGACATTGTTCAGAACCGAAAATCCAAAGGCACTTTCGGGAAAGAAGCCTTCGGGATCGCCAACCATTGCATCGCCAGCCAATGCGGCCAAATTTATTTCTTCCGGCTCGCCCGGGGGTCGCGCCCTACCCCATGTGGAAACCAACGCCAAGGCAAGTTCCACGGCGGCGCGGGTGTCCGCGCCAGCGGCTTGGGCGTTGAGCTGGAGATAAAACGGCCCGGCCGCCAGTGCCGCCTGCCCCGGTACCGTGTAGCCCCCCACTCCTTCGATGGCCTTCCCGTCGGAGGGCCGCTCGCCGATATATGCACCGCGGGCCCCCTGCTCTTCCTTGAAACGGTAGAGATACATGTCCCACCGCTGGCCGTTCGCAACCCATTCCCCGCTGCAAAGCTCGATGGCTCCGTATTGCAGATAGTAGTCGGCCTTGCCATTGATCTTCTCGAACATGCGGTCGGCCGGAAAGGACTGCGCCCCTTCGAGCACCCACTCGCCCACTGTCGATGGAACCGGCAGGGCGGAGGATTCCGCTGCCGGGGGTTCGAAAAAGGCCGGATCGTAGTGCCGCCCCTTAACGAAAAAAAACAGCACCAGCATAACCGGAAGCAACCAACCGGCAATCAGAAGGACGCGACGAAGCATAATAAGGAGGTTCCTAGGTCAGGACGCTTTCAGCGCGGCGAATATGGTGGACCACCGGCACACCGTTCCGGCAGGCGCGTTCACAAAGGTTGCAATCACCGCAGGCCGAGGGCGACGGAGTCCGGGCCAGCCCCCGGTAGGTTTCGTAGGCGGTTTCGACGTATTCCGAATGCTCCAGATAGTAATCGGAACAACGCACTACGTCGGCCACTTGAAAGCCCTGCGGGCAGACCGCCTCACACTCGCCGCACATCCGACAATGGCCCGTCATGGAAACCTGCGCCGATTCTCGCAAACGGATGCCCGCCTGCTCATCCAGCGGAGCCTTCGAAGCCTCGATCAGCTTCTTTATGTCCGGAAAGGAGGCAACGCCGCGGTTAATTGTCGCGACACCGGTCGTCGCAAGATAATGAGGTGTCACTTCAAATTCAGAACCCGTCAGGTTTTTATGTGTTTTCATCAGGATGATGCCGAGGTTTTCCTTGTGCGCCCGCTCGAAGATGGGCAGGAACTCCTCCTCCATGCTGAGCGAATACGAGGGCATGAGGGCATCGTAAAACCCCTCGTCAAGCGCCGCTTTCAGGCATCCAGCCGCTTCCTTGTGCGTGGTGAGACCGATGTAGCGAAACTTGCCGGCCTTTTTCCAGCGCTCGGCACCAAGGCGGTATTTCGGATCGCGCACTTGATCGGCCTTGTGGATATTGAAGAAGGCGATGTCCACGCTGTCCACCCCGAGCGTTTCGAGTGCGGCATCCATGGCGGCATCATCGTCCGGCGCCCAAGTGATCTTCAGGCCGAGAACAACCTTGTCCCGCTGCCCCTTTATCGCCTCCGCGACATTCTTGATGGCAACCCCCTTCTTGTAGCTCGTGGAGGTGTGGATGAAGGTCATGCCTTGGGCAATGGCAAATTTCATCACATTGACATCCTGGGCCGGAGCGGTTCCCAGCGAAACCACCGGAATCCTCAAATCGGTTTTGCCCAGTTGCCGCAACTCGGGGCCGGATTCCCGAGGCATTCCCTCGGCAGCTTGCGCACCGGTTCCGGCCATCGCGGCGGCACCGGCCATTACACCGGCGCTTTTGAAAAAGTCGGAGCGGGAATATTGGTTTGAACTATTCATAACAACCCTTCCTTTCTGATTAACCGCACACAGCAAATCACTTCCGTCTACTGGACAGGTAACAAAAACCTCTCGATCCGTCAAACCTGTTACAAATCAAAGTTTCAGCAAAACGATCTGCCTTACCGCCATTCGTGCTTTGGATAGCGGCCTTTGAGTTCCTTTTTCAGGAGGGGATAGGCGTTTTTCCAAAACGACTGCATATCCTGCGTCTTTTGCTGCGGGCGCTGGTTCGGGGCGAGCGCCTCGACCACCACCGGAATCAGTCCAAATCCAATCTTTGGGCTCTCTTCCAAACCGTAGAGCTTTTGGATCGTTGCCGACACCACGGGCGGCTGGCCCGGTTCATAGCGAACCTTGGCGTTGAACCCACTCGGCAGCTTGATCCGCTCCGGCACCTGCTTGTCAACCATTTCGAGCTGTGCGGCCGATAGCCACGACTTGACCGCCTTCCAAACGGATCGATCCTTCAGATCGCGCTTGCAGACCGCGCCGAGGCAGATTTCCTGTACCATCGCCCGCCGCGCCTCCTCATCGATTTCCGGAATGCCATAATCTGGACAGCCCGCCGCTAGGCAGTTAACCCGTGTAATCCATCGCTCGACTTGTTCGTCCCATTTATGGAGTTCGAGCCGTCCCGCCAGCACTTCCTCGGCCATGATTTCCGCCGCCTGCTGCGGAGCGACCTCCTGCTTCATGCTCGCATGCAGCTCCAGCCCCCGAAACGATTTCCACTGCTTTGTCGCAACGCGCTTCAGGACCGGGTCGAAAACCGCTTCGCTCTTTTCTTCCATATCGTCGGGGAAAAGCTCGTCGAGCCAGACCTCGCTAATGGCCGTGCAGAGATTGAGTCGGACATTCAGATCGCGGCTTCCTTCGATTTCGCGAATTTCGGCGGCAACGACCAATGCGCTGTCGCGCACCACGCTGTCGCGGTCGAGATCGCCCGCACGCCCATGCACCACTTCGCAATGCAGCGTGCCCGCATCGCGCCGCTTGGCAACGTGGTCGGAGAAAGCGAGCAGGATGCACTTTTGCAGATCCTCATCGTGCGGGGTGCGGGTGTTAACCTTCAACCCCTCCTTTTCCGCAATCTTCAGAAAGCGCTCATAGAGCGGCTTCACCTGCCGCGCAGCCGCACCATTAACTCCAAGCTTGCGGCAGGCGTCGGCGCTGTAGTGGTTTCTGTCGGCGAACACCCACGCGCGCATCAGCCGCTTAAAATCGGAAATGCCGTCCTCTCCCAGCACATCATCGCGGTGGCCGCGCGTCTGCTTCCCCTTGTTGCGCTGCAGGATCGAGCGCCCCTGTGTCAGCGCGGCAATCAGGCAGGCCTGCCGGACACACTCATACCGTTCGCCAGCCAGCAGCATCCGCGCATAGCGCGGGTGCATCGGGAACGACACCATCTTTTTCCCAATGTCTGTAAGTTTTCCGTCATGGCCGAGCGCACCCAGATCGGCCAATAGCGTCAGTGTTTTTTCCATCGATTTTGGATTCGGCTTTTCCAGCCACTGGAACCCTTCGATGTCATCAATGCCACCCGCCTTGAGCGTCAACACGACTTCCGCGAGATCATGCCGCAGGATTTCCGGCAGTTCCTGC